>JAPLRK010000032.1 GCA_026399195.1 Legionellales bacterium | reverse complement strand
CGGGTTAAAGCCGGTATTGCCCATGCTAGATCCATGTGAAAAATACATGGTCGACCTGCTGCGCATTCCGACGATGTGGATCACTGATTCCGAACGATGTGGATCAGCAATTCCGACGCATCGGGATCACTGATTCCGAACGATGTGGATCACTCGGAGCGAAGCGACGCGTGTTTTAATTGTACAACTAATTCTCATCCTTGGCTAAATTTTTCGCCTTATTTTTTCTCATTGATGGACCGGTCACTTCTATTCGATGTGCATTGTGAAGCAAGCGATCCAATATGGCATCCCCCAGTGTGGCGTCCCCAATACTATCATGCCATGTATTAACGGGTAGTTGGCTGGTGATCAGCGTAGATGAGCGATTATATCGGTCATCTATAATTTCTAACAAATCACGTCTGTTGGCATCAGTCATAGGCGCCACACCCCAGTCATCTAAAATTAACAACGACAGTTTTGACACATACTCCATGAGCTTGATATAGCTGCCATCGGCTTTAGCGATAGTGATTTCCTGAAACAACTTTGGAAGCCTTATATAGCGTGCCCCATAGCCCTGTCGACATGCTTGATTAGCGAAGGCACAAGCGAGATAGGTTTTTCCAGCGCCCGTTGAGCCAGTGATCAGGAGATTTTCTTTTCTTGCGATCCAGTTGCACTGTGCCAGTCTAGTGATAACCGTTTTAGAGAGTTGACGATCTTGGGAGTAATCAATGTCCTCCAAGCAAGCCTGCTCTCGCAGCTTTGCTTGTCTGAGACGATTAGTCATCCTCCTGTCTTCCCTAATGCAAAGCTCTCGCTCAATCATCAAGGCAAACCGCTCATCAAATGATAAGCGATTAATATCTGGCGATCGAAGTTGCTCTTGAAATGCTTCTAACATGCCCATACAGCGCAACGTTTTTAACTGCTCGAATAAAGGGTGTGCTAACATGATAAGTCTCCTTGATAGTTGGTTAATGGTAGTACTTTGACCCACGAATATTCTCATGGAGCCGGGTTGGTTCAGCAGGCATTGATTCGCTGGCGAGCTGCTGCAATGGCTGCTGATCTAATCCACTCTTTAAAATAGACTCGACATTTTTATAGCGAATGGCGCCAATATGGAGTGCACGAATGGCTGCATTTTCTAATCGATTTTTTCCATAAGTCTTGCTCAGCCGCAAAATGCCAAGGCAACTGCGATAAGACTGCTCTGGTATCTTATGCAGTTCTGTCAGCGCCTTAATTAATTGCCCTGTGTTAGGGCCAATGCTGTTCGCCCAGGAATGCATTCGTTGTGGTGTCCACTCAGCATAATCTTGATGGGCACGGGGCATGTGCTCGTGTACGGTGGTATGCCCAGGCTTAAAGGAACGTTGGTGTAGTGCAATGCGATTCCCTTTATGGAAACACTCAATTGTCATTGGACCAACGCGCACATCAATACATTCTTTGATAAATCGATAGGGGATGCTGTAGTAATGTTTTTCGATCACTACATGATAGTCAATGCCTGAGCGAACCCGTTTCCATTCAGCATAGCTGTATGGTGTTAGGGGTAGCGCTTTTAAGGCTGGCTTATCCACCTCCAGATAATGTGATAAACGCGAGCCATCAAGCTCTGAAAACTCACGTTCATTATAGGCTTTCAGTAAAGGAGCCACTGCTTCATTGATGTCATTCACACTAAAGAATGTGACGTCACTAAGTGGGGCCAGGATCCAGCGCTGGATCCCCTGCACACCAACCTCTACTTTTGCTTTGTCCTTGGGGGTTCGCGATCGTGCTGGGACGACTGCTACACCATAGTGATCCGCGAGTTCCTGGAACGTTCGGTTAACATCGGGATCATAAAGATGCGATTTCGTCACACCAGACTTGAGATTATCTGGAACCAGGCAAACGGTCACACCACCAAAAAATTCAAATGCATGAACATGTGACTGCGTCCATGATAAAAGACTTTGATCGGCTGTCGCCTCAATAAACGTATAGTTGGATGCCCCCAGAACTGCCACAAAAATTTGTGCCTTGTGAACCTCACCACTGTCTTTATCAATCCAAGGGACTGTGAGACCAGAGTAATCAACAAACAACTTCTCACCGGCATGGTGTGTGATTCTCATACCCGGTTTTAATTTCCCGATAAACGTCTGGTACAATTCGCAATACCGGCTATAGCTATAGCCTTTTGGGTAGGACTCTTGATATTCGTACCATAACAGCATCAAGGTCACGCCCTTGCGCTTTAGCTCTTTGTGTATCCGACCAAAATCAGGGACTGGATGTGTTGGGTTCTTGCTTGTGCTTGGAAATAGGACCGCATATATCTTATCTTCGGTCCACTCATCTGCTATCGGCCATGAGAGTTTTGCCGCCTTAGCCCTTGCCAGATATCTACTTACACTACCTGCACCCAGCTTAAGACGACGAGCAATCTCTCGATTACCCACAGCCTCTTCATGATGAAGCCTTAAAACCTCTTTAATTTTACGCATAGATAACTTCTCCGTTGGCATTGTTCTCTCCTTTTGTTTAACTAAAAACAAAAGAATAAAACGGTTATCTTGCGTCGTTTCAATTGTTGATTATTTGTTCATCGAGTGATCCACATCGTTCGGAATCAGTGATCCACTTACGTCGGAATCAGTGATCCACATCG
>JAPLRK010000044.1 GCA_026399195.1 Legionellales bacterium | reverse complement strand
TTTGCTTCAAGTCTTTTTAGTGAAGCAAACAAAAAACTCGAGCAGGCAAGCGCAGCGCGGCAGTAAGCCATTGATTATAAATTATCTGTCTCACCTCAAATATGTTGAGATAAAGCATCGTTAATATCTCAAGACGTTACACTGGTCGACCTTTACAATTTCATGATGATATAAGTTACCGGAGAGCCGTATGATGCGAAAGTATCACGTACGGTTCGGTGGGGGGCTGTTGGAAAAGGAGCGTAAAAACTACCTCGCTAGCTGCCTACCCTACTTTTTTAGGCCTACCAGATAGTCATGACTCGCCAAATTAGTTAAAAAAACTCTTTTAAATATTAGTAACTTCTAATATAGTAAGGGCTATGAATAAATTAACTTATGCTAGCCTTGATGTAATGAAAAACAATGCTTCTAAGGCAGAAAAAATGCTTAAAATGCTGGCGAACTCCAAAAGACTGCTTATTTTATGCCATTTATTGAAACATGAACGTACTGTTAGCGAACTCCAGGATTTGGTTGGGTTATCCCAGTCCGCATTATCGCAACATCTTGCTAAAATGCGAAAAGATGGCTTTTTGGCCATTACAAAAGAAGGGACGTCTGTTTATTACCATATAAACAAACCTGAATTAGAAGCGATGCTATCAACCCTGTATTTAATTTATTGTAAAGATTAAATTTTTTAACCAATACATTAGTATAATCTAATATTTAGAACAAGGACATGTAATGTTTCTCCATAGTAATCTCATAAAAACGTACGCAATATTCATTGTTATCGGATGCTCGCTATCGACCAACCTTTCAGCGCAAACAGGGCAACCCATTTCCTATCATAATGCACTGATGTATGCCTTAAGTCATAATCCGACGATACAAGGTTCCATTGCGTCAATTGAAGGAGCTAATGGTGCTTTAAAACAAGTAAATAGTATGAGCTGGCCGAAGCTTGACCTTCAGGTTAATGGGGCGCGTAGCAATAACCCCATGTCTGTTTTTGGATACAAATTAAGCCAAGGAAATGCCTCATTTGCTGATTTTGGTGCTGAACAATACACAGGGCCATCTACTTTATATACTAAGCCTAATGCCTTAAATCATCCCGGATATTACAGTAATCTAGATACAGCCTTTAATTTGACTGTACCTATTTATTCTGGTGGCAAAATAAAAGCTCAACAGGAGCAGACCCGATCCTTATTACGATCTGCTCAACATGGTAATGAGCAGGCTCAAAATCAATTGGCTTATCAATTGTATGCATCTTATGAAGGATTCTTAACTGCCAATCAATTGACGCATGTTGCTGAAAATCAAGTCGCTCGAGCTAAGGTGTTTCTAGAAACTACCAACGCGTTGAAAAAACAGTCTATTACTTTAGATAGCGATGTATTGATGGCAGAAGCTTATTTAAATAGCTCCACTCTTGGTTTATCAAATGCTCGATTACAAGCAGAAAATGAACTGGATAACTTTAGAACTCTACTAGGAAATCCTAACAGTACCCTTATTCCGAGTCAGCATACTGTCTTGAATAGACAAAATGCTCAATTAGACACATTGATATCACAGACAATGAATCACAATGCCTCAATTAAGACGCTTACCTCGCGTGTGCAAGCAGAAAAAGCAACGATTCAGGCTTCTCAAGCCTTGTATAAGCCCCAAGTCAATCTTCAACTAAGACATGATTGGAATGGCAATACACTAGGTTCTGGATTGCCCTCAGATACTATAGCGTTAGGGGCTAATTGGACACTCTTTAGTGCAGGAGATCGTGCCGGGGCTGTTCAGTCCGCCTCAGCTAATGTAAAAAGAGCTCAATTTGAGCTCGATGAGCAACGCAATCAACTCAAATTACTTCTAAGACAGTTAATGCGAAATGAAGCACAATTTCGTTATGAGTTAGAGTTAAACCGCCAACTGGTTCATAAGGAAGAGGAAGTTATTAACAAATTAAGACAACGATTTGGCCGTGGCCTAGTACCATTAGGTGCCTTGTTAGAAAGCCAAGTGAAATTAACTCAAAGCAAAGCACAGGAATTGCAAGTCTTTCATCAATTAAGACTCAATCAAGCGCATATTTTAATGTTAACGAATCAACTCATTCCTAAAGCAAGCATAAACGCCTGATTAACGAATATCTCTTAAGGGGACACTATTGTGAATGACATTCCTTATTCAAAGGATAAATTAAATAAAGCAGGCCAACTCGCAAGAACGTTTATTCAGTCAAAGCTTACTCTTCTTTTAATCATTGGCATTTTGTTATTTGGGATTTTGGCTTTAGAACGAACCCCCAGGACTTATAATCCAGAGATTATTGTTCCAGCTGTAACTCTTTCGGTGAGTCGACCTGGCAGTGATACTCAGGAAATGCTTAATCAAATTGTTCGTCCCTTAGAAGGATTAATGGCTTCTATACCCGGGGTTGAACACACCTACGGAATGGCTATAGATGATGGCGCTTTGGTGACAGTCCGCTTCAAAGTGAATGAGAATGAAGAAAGCAGTCTCGTTAAGGTTTATAACCAGATCAACAGTAACATGAACAAAATGCCTCCTGGTACCTTGATGCCTTTAATACGCTCGGTGAGCTTGTACGATGTGCCATTAGTCACATTGACCTTGCACGGCAAGGGAGAAAATCCTGTGAAGCTTCGGATACTTGCGGATAAATTGTTAGAACAGTTACGTGCAGTACCGCAAGTAGGAAAAAGTTGGGTTATGGGCGCCTCCCCTAATGCCCTTCGGGTATGGCTTAACCCTAAAAAAATGGCAGAGCACGCTATTTCAATCGCTAATATCCAACAAGCGCTTTCAATTAACAATGTTAGTCTTGATGCAGGGACTTTGGAGCATCAGCTTAGTGAAACCCCGTTACGCATTGAAGGCTCACTCATTTCTAATAATGATTTAGCCAACATCATCATAGGCACTGATGGTGCAAAACCCATCCTATTAAAGGATGTTGCCACTATTGAACAGGGCCCAGAACAAGAGTCCATAGCGTCTTATTTTACCTACGGAGCCAGTGCCAAACACAAAAACGCTGATTTAGAGCCGGCGGTAACGATTGCGCTTGCGCGTCAAAAAGGAAGTAATGGGGTCGATGTAGCAAAAACCATTCTTAGCAAATTGGAACAAATGCAACAAAGCAAGATGATTCCAGAGACGATTAATGTATCAATCACTCGTAATTATGGCGATGAAGCCAATGATGCGGTCAATACTTTGGTAGAGCATTTAGGCATTGCAATCTTAAGTGTTGTGATTTTACTCATGTTTTTTTTAGGTTGGCGCGAAGCATCTGCTGTTATTTTTTCCATTCCTCTTATTTTATGTTTGGTTCTTGGCGTTGGTTGGTTATCGGGGCAGACGATTAATCGCATTACTTTGTTTGCCTTGATTCTCTCGTTAGGCTTATTGGTTGATGACAGTATCGTGGTGATTGAAAACATTCATCGCCATCTCATGAAAGGATTGCAACGTAATTTTACACGCTTGGTCATTTCTGCTGCTAATGAAATTGGCAAGCCGACGATCATTGCTACCTTTACGGTGATGTTGGCTTTGTTGCCTATGGCGTTTGTTGGCGGAATGATGGGGCCTTTTATGGCGCCCATTCCTTTTAACGCACCTTTGGCGATGATTGTGTCGCTTTTTATTGCCTATAGCGTTGTACCTTATCTTGCCTATCATTGGCTTAGAAAAAAAGCGCTTCACCAAATGCATCAAAAACATGATGCACATCCGACTCGCTTGCAACGCATTTATCTTTATTTATTCAAAGGATTACTCACTTCTTCTAAAAAACGACACTTTTTTTATCTAAGCATTGTTATCCTCTTGGCAGCTGTGTTATTACAGCCTTTATGGCAATTTATTCGTCCTTCTGGCTCTAATGGACCTCTAAGCCCTATTGGTGTTGAAATTAAAATGTTGCCTGATGATAACGTCAATACCTTTTTGGTGTCAGTGGATGCAGGACCTAATGCCACATTAGAAAAAACAAGGGCCGTAGTGAATGCGATGAGCGACATTATTAAGCGCAATCGTTATGTGTCTGACATGGAACTGTATTTAGGAGAAGCAGCCCCTGAAGACTTTGCAGCGATGGTGCGCGGAGATAGCTTGTTGCATGGCAGTCAGTACGGTCAAATTCGTATTAATTTGATGACTAAACATGAACGAAGTATAGGCTCACATAAAATTGCAGAAGAGGTTTATCAAAGCCTTATCCCCATTAAAAAACAATACCCTGAAAGCACGATCAAGCTCTTTGAAAGCCCTCCGGGACCACCTGTTCGTTCACAAATGGAGGCCGGTCTTTATGGGCCGAACTATAATGATCTAAGGATATTGGCTAATGAAATTACTGAATCGGTATATCCTAAAATCTATGGCATGATTAATATTGACAATTCCGTCACGAGCGATGCAAACCAATACCGTATAGAAATCAATCACAATACAGCGATGCTGGCAGGGCTTGCTCCCCAAGCAGTAGCTCAAGAAGTGGCTGCTCTTTTTAAAGGCGTGTATGTAGGCAATGGGCATGAACCGAATGCACGGGAACCAGAGCATATCATCTTGCGATTACCACGCGAAGCACGAGAAGATGCTCAGGTATTAAATCACCTCTATCTCAAAAATCACCAACAGCAACCCATTCCTCTCGCTCAAATTGCTACCTTACATCTTGGTAAACAACAAAAACCGATTTTTACTAAAGATCAAATCCCTCTTGTTTATGTAATGGGCGAGGTATTAGGCTCCAGTCCTGCTTATGCCGTCACTTCCGCCAGCCAAATACTTAAGAAACCACCATTTTCACTTGAAGTAGGAAATTTAGGCTTTCATGAGGAGCAACCACAGAACATATCCAAAAATCAATTATTCTGGCTTGGAGAAATGCGCTTAACCTTGGATGTATTTCGCGATTTGGGCTCTGCTTTCATTGTCGCTATTGTCATGATTTATATTTTGTTAACTGCCTTTTACCAATCCTTTTTTATTCCATTGATTATTATGGGTGCTATCCCTTTGACTATTATTGGTGTATTTCCAGGCCATTGGCTCATGCACCAACCGTTTACAGCAACGTCAATGATTGGTGTCATAGCTTTGGCAGGAATTGTCGTGCGTAATTCGTTGCTATTGATTGATTTTATTTTAGAGCATCAACACCGAGGATATTCTATTGAGGACGCAGTCATTGAATCAGGCGTTGAGCGCCTCTTGCCGATTATTCTTACAGCACTAGCGATTATTTTAGGATCGTCTGTCATGTTATCGGATCCAGTATTTGGCGGGCTTGCGATCTCCTTAATATTTGGTTCATTTGCCTCAACCGTGCTTACCTTATTCTTAATCCCTTTAATTTATTTAAGTTGGTGGAAAAGATCCCATAAGACTCGTTAATTACTAGAAGAAAAAGATGATAGCGAAGAATATTCATGCCGGGCGTTGTTACGGTCTGGACGAAGGTTATACATGTAGTTCGTTTTAATTTAACAGAATAATTTGTAAGTTAAATAAATTAATAACCAGATGAAAACTAAAACCATGAGCGACGCAACACATATTGTTTGCCCACATTGCCATACCATCAATCGACTGCCCTCGACACGGTTGGCTGAAAATCCCAATTGTGGAAAGTGCCAAAAAGCCCTTTTTGATGGAAGGCCAATCGTATTAAACCAGGCACTTTTTGAGCGCCACATCAATCGTAATGACATCCCTGTGTTAGTCGATTTCTGGGCTGAATGGTGTGGTCCTTGCAAAATGATGGCTCCTCACTTCGAGTCTGCAGCAAGTCTTCTTGAGCCTAACGTTCGATTAGTTAAAATTAATACTGAAACTGAACAAGCATTAGCTGCGCGTTATACTATTCAAAGCATACCGACGCTAATACTTTTCTTTCATGGAAAAGAAATCGCCAGAAGCTCTGGAGCGATGGGGGCACAAGATATGGTTCGATGGGTAAATCAGCATTTGGGTTGAATTGGAAATTCTATTGTAAGCTTACTCCTTGATATTGGGTCTTTTAGAATAGCCGCTAAATTGTCTCTTAGGATAATCATTGCTAAATAAGGAAAATGAAATGGAAACAGCGTATGGTTTTGGTAAGACAGTAAATTACACATTTGAGCATGCCGTTGTTCGAGTTACGGAGGAATTGCAGAAAGAAGGCTTTGGTGTGCTCACAGACATTGATGTTGCAGCTACTTTAAAAAAGAAATTAAACAATGAAATTCCGCCTTATCGTATACTTGGGGCATGCAATCCACAATTAGCACACCAAGCTTTGCAAGCAGAGCCAGCTATCGGATTATTGTTACCTTGTAACGTAGTAGTTAGGCAAGATGAAGCTGGTATAGTATATGTTGAATTTATGGATCCTAATGCTGTGCTTGAGCTGGTGAACAAAATGGAAATTAAAAAAATTGCAGCTGAAGTTAGAGAGCGCTTGCAACGAGTTTTACATGCCATTTAATTAGCAAGCTGAATCACTGACTCAAGATAACATTTTGTTCTATCCCACATTCCGGTGGGCCACGAAAGCGCACCGGAGTGTGCGCTCTATCTCAAAAACCAGATTATGCGACATTAATTATTACCTTAAGTGCATGGGTATGGGCTGCATTTCCGAATGTTTCATAAGCATTTATAATATCTTCAAATTCAAAATGGTGACTAATTAATAATGTAGGATTTATCTTATTTGAACATACTGTTTTGAGCAACATAGGTGTAGTTGTAGACGGGGCTAAGAACCCGCTAATAAATGGCGCAGGCATATAGTACCTCTAAAAAATCCCATCTCATCCGATAGACATCACAACAGATCGCAAAAAGAACAATTCGATCAAATAATCTAAAATTAAGGGACTAATGA
>JAPLRK010000080.1 GCA_026399195.1 Legionellales bacterium | reverse complement strand
ATCCATGATCCAAGGGGGTTGAGACCTCGCCCTTCAGGGCATAACTTTATACATAGGGTCCGACCTTTGGGTCACCCATGCTGTGTGACCCTTAAAACCATTAACGTAAAGAATAATATACTTAATCTCACGTTTGAAGGCATCTTTCAAAGCCAAACGTCCATATCATAAGGGGTATGGCTGTCGATTGATGGCCCAGCAATAATGGTTAAATGCACAACCACAAGTTGTGATCTCAAATGAATAGCGTCTTTTCGACAATGCGCGAGCAAAATCGGGTGTTTTTGCCTAGATCTTTCTGCGCGCACTGTCGAAAAGACGAGGCAAGAAGGTATTCACGTTAAAGACGTTGCCTGCCAGAGATGAAGAGGGAGAAAGAGTTGGATGGAAGCGATTAAAATGGTATCTGCGCAGGTCCTATGTTAAGGTTATTGCCCAAATATATAGGCGGGACTTTCTGTAGCTTTACGAAACAAACTCTTTGGATAGATGTGTATTTCACCGTTAAAACTAAATTTATTTTTTGTATAAGCATCGCAAGCTTATGGTTTGTGCTTTCGCTGTGGCTTTCACTCCCATGGACTCGCGATTTGGCAGCGTACATTACCATTCTACCGGCATTTATCATTGTGTTTGCAATTGCCCTAGGACCGGGTTTTATGTATATGTTTTTAGCGGTTAGTTATTTGGTCGACAATAGAAAAACCAAGCCCTTTCTCGCTGAGTACCCTGGCATATCCCTGCTTATTGCGGCTTATAATGAAGAGAATTATATTGAAGCAACCCTCAGCTCTATTGTTAAGCAAGACTATACAGGTCCACTGCAAATTATTCTCATTGATGATGGCTCTAAGGATGATACGGTAAAAAAAGCGGCCGCTTTAAACTTGGATAAGTTACTCATCCTGAATGCCCAGCATGGGGGGAAAGCAGCTGCATTAAACTACGGTTTATCCGTTGCCGAGCATGATCTAATCATCACCATCGATGCTGATACTTTTCTTTTGCAATCTTCCATTAGAGAAATCGTGGATAAATTATGTAACGGTCCAGACAATACCGTTGCAGTTGCCGGCAGTGTCTATGTTAAAAATTCACGCAAAAATTGGATCACAAAAATTCAAGAGTGGGATTATTTTCACGCCATCGCAGTTATCAAAAGAACTCAAAGTTTGTTTCAAGGGACATTAGTGGCGCAAGGTGCGTTTTCAATTTATAAAAAAAATGTCTTGGAGAGCGTTGGTGGGTGGCCTGAAACGGTGGGTGAAGATATTGTTTTAACCTGGGCTTTGTTAAATAAGGGTCACCGAATAGATTTTGCTGAAGACGCTATTTCTTTTACTAATGCGCCTGATTCCTATAGGCAATTTTTCTTCCAGCGGAGCCGTTGGGCAAGGGGGTTAATAGAAGCCTTTCGACATTTTCCGAATATCTTGCTCAATAGAAGACTTTCTACCTTTTATGTTTATTGGAATTTATCGTTTATTTTGATTGATTTTGTATTTGGGTTCGTGTTTCTCCCAGGTGTTATTGCGGCTTTTTTTGGCTACTTTTTTATTGCAGGACCCATGACACTGGCCGTTTTGCCCCTTGGCCTTTTGAATAACATTTTATTTTTCAGTGGACAACGGCGTTTGTTTAGGAAGGTGGGGTTGAGTGTCAGAAAAAATATAACAGGATTTATTATCTATTTTTTATTCTATCAAGTGTTTATGAATCCTGCTGTTCTTCATGGATATATATCAGAGTTTGCAAAATTTAAGCGGAGTTGGGGGACGAAGTGAGAGCGAAAATAGGATTTTTTATTTTTATGTTTTTGATGCAGACCTCGCATGACAGTCCCGCGGCGACTGATTCGGATGTTTACGCAAAAGCCCTCACCTTGATGGAGCGCAATCAGTTCGAAGCCGCGGTGTATATCATGACGCCACTTGCCAAAACTAACCCTAACACCAAATTACTCCTCTCCCTAGGGGATGCATACGTGGCGTTAGATCAACCCAAAAAAGCTTTGAATTATTACATCCTCGTTTATCAGCATGCAAACCAATCCGATGATCAGCTTTTTAAACGCATTGCACTTTATAAAATGGCTCGGATGCAATTTTGGTTAGGACAGTATGTGTCTTCTGGGAAAACTTATCAGTTATTATTAACCTATCCTTTAAGTCCATTAGAACATGAATTGGCGCTGGCGGGTCTTGTTAAAAGTTTGAGTTATTACGATAGACCGCGACGTGCTTATCGATTGATTCCTCACGATATGGTATTCACGACGCCGGAAATGGTTGTTGCCGCATCCCAAGCTTCTTCCTGGGCGAATTGGTCCGATCTGACTCGAACTATTTTAATCACCGAAATGCCCATCACCAATAACATCAATTCTCGTTCCCCACTTGCTAAAGATATACAAGATCTTCAATGGCAAACTAGACGCGCCACCTCGCCTGGGGAGATTACCCCATCCGTATTTGCTTCTCATGATTCAGAAGACTTTAATAAAACTCGCGTGATGCTTGATTACACGCGTTATTGGAATCAATTGGCGCAAACTGCTGTTGGTCTTGATTCTCGGACAAACCCTGCGCCCGACGCGAGATTTAATTTTAAACGCACAAATTGAACCAATGGAGTATAAAAATTCGTCCCCCTTCGCGCCCCAAAACTGGTCGCCGTTACTTGGGAATGCGAGTGCGACTTATACCCCAAATGATCTCGTGTCATGGCGGGTGTTGGCCATCAGAGAAATTATTGAAACTTTCCCGGCTTTTGCGGATAGAATAACGGATAATCAATATGGCACATCGCTCACTGTAAGCCCACTGCCTTATGTTCAAATTAATGGTGCTTATTCTAGATTAAATATGAGCGACTCCAATATCAGAAATTCCTACTTTTTATCTTCCACACTATTGGTCTCCGCCAATCTTGGATTAAGTGCTACGGGAATGATCAGAGAATATACCGATAAATTCAGCTCGCCGGATTATTTTAGTCCTTTTAATTATAAAGCCGGAACGTTCTTGCTAAAGTTGAGTCGAAGACTTGGCGCCGCGTGGCATTATTATCTGGATGGAGGGCTTGGCCGACAGTTTATTGTTTCCCTACCCGGAGCCAATACTGCGAGTAGCCCAACTTATCAATTCGGATTAGGCATTACTGGACCCATAACTTCATGGCTAGTAGTGAATGCCTATTATGCTGATCTCCACCAAGCATCAGCGTATTTAGGCTCGAGTGATTATCATTATCAGTATGGCGGTATTAGTTTTAATATTATGATGTAGGGCCTGTCATTACGACACGCTGTTCGGACATACAAACTCTTATTGTTTGGTCATTTTTGGCAGTATATTGGATTTACAATGCTCATGCCATCCTCCGCCTAATGCCATGACTAAACCTACTGCCGCATTAAATCGTTGGCCTGTGACATCTGAGAGCGCTTTTTCAGCGGTAAATGTTGAAATTTGTGCATTGATGACGCCAGAATAATCCACCACACCCGATTGATATTGATTTTGTGTGATCCGTTGGGATTGTCTTATAGTGTTGAGCGCTTGACGTTGTACTACTGACTCCTCTATTAAAATGTTCAAAGTGGCTAAATTATCCTCAACATTTTGAAATGCTGCTAACACCACTTGTCGATAACTTGCAATTGATGAGGAATACGCAGCGCGCGCGGCTTTCACTCTGGCTGCAAATAATCCACCATTAAAAATGATGGCATTACTTTGTTCACCTGTGGCCCAACCCCAACCTGTGCCAAGATGGCTTACGCCAGAATTAGCGATGTTGGCGCTCAGTGAGAGCGTAGGGAAGTAAGCCGCGATAGTGGCGCCAATTTGTGCGTTTAGTTGTTTCATGGTTCGCTCGGCTTGTGCGATATCTGGTCGACGCTCTAACAATTCAGAGGGGACTATCCCTGGAATGGTCGGAGGTTCTTTGGTTAAGGGTTTGGGCGAGAGAGAAAATGCTCCTGGAGGACGTCCAATCAAGACCGCAATCGCATGTTCATAAACTGCGCGATTGATACGGTTATTAATGGCTGACGCTTGCGCCGATTCTAATGCACTTTTCGATTGCAATACATTTGCCTCTGAAACAATGCCAGAACGATATTGGTTTTGCATCAAAGCGAAAGACTTTTGATATAGAACAACCGTTTTATCCAGAATTCTTTGGTCACTATCCAACGTTCGCAGTTCAAAATAAGTTTGAGCCAAAGAACCTTGCATGGATAATCTGGTATTCGCTAATAATGCGGCACTCGCTTGTGCAGCTGCCTCGTTGGCTTCAACTGTGCGTCGGACCAATCCCCATAAATCTGGCTGCCAGCTTGCATTGAAAATAAAAGTATGGGACTGAACGATGCCTGCAGCAGCAGGGGACGTTCCTGTTTGCCCTCCAAAAGTGCCTGGGAATAACGAAACCCCCGATTTTTGAGCGGATGCGGTCTCAGTGAAAGACACGATGGGGAAATAGGCTGAGCGCGCCTCATCCACCATGGCCTTGGCTTGAATATAATGATGATAAGCAGATTGAATGTTTGGATTGGCAAGATTTAGGCAATCTTCTAATTCATTCAATTTAGAATCATGAAAAACAGTCCACCAACGCCCTCTGTCCCAATCATCTTTAGGTTCGGCTATTTTCCATTGTTTGCCTTCTTTGAATGCCTTTGGCACAACCGTTGTGGGCGGGCGATAATTAGGCCCGACCACACAGCCACTCATGAATGATAATAAGACAAGAAGGATGCTGAACCGGGTTGGTGTCAAATGAACTTCCTTTTAATGCGAAACCCTATTTTTTCCATAAACAAATAAATCACAGGGGTAGTATAAAGTGTTAACAATTGACTTGCTACCAATCCACCCGCAATGGCAATCCCTAACGGACGGCGCAATTCTGAACCTAAACCAAAACCAATGACCAAAGGCAGTGCGCCAAATAGGGCGGCCATGGTGGTCATCAATATGGGGCGTAACCTTAAAAGTCCGGCTTCATAAATGGCTGCAGCAAATGTTTTACGTCGCTTTCGTCTTGCTTGTAAGGCAAAATCAATCATCATGATGGCGTTTTTTTTCACAATTCCGATCAGTAAAATAATGCCAATCAAAGCAATGAGGCTAAAATCTGTGCCGCTCAACAATAAAGCTAAGAGTGCCCCAACGCCTGCGGAGGGAATGGTCGATAAAATGGTGATGGGATGGATGAGGCTTTCATATAAAATGCCTAAGACAATATATACCGATAAAATGGCAGCAGCGATGAGCCAATGTTCATTCGATGATGATTCTTGAAAAGCTTGTGCAGTGCCTTGAAAATTGCCATGAATCGTGGGAGGGATCTGCATTTTATGGAGGGTTGTTGTCACATCATTCACAGCATCCCCTAAGGCTTTTTTAGGTAATAAATTAAAAGATAGGGTCGCGGCAGCAGCTTGGCCTTGATGATTAACGGATAATAACGTGTTGCCTGGTTTAAAACTCGCAAAGGCCGATAAAGGGACCAATTGACCCGAGGCAGAAGTCACATAAATTTGGTCTAAGGTTTTAGGAAATTGCCAATATTTGGGTGCGACTTCCAAGACCACGTTATACTGATTCATGTCGGTATAAATGTATGAGATTTGACTTTGTCCAAAGGCATCATAAAGTGTTGTGTCAATTTGGGCGTCGGTAATGCCAAATCGAGAGGCTGTATCTTTATCAATAGTCACATAAAGTTGTAATCCATGGTTCAGTACATCACTGTTCACATCTGCGATACCCTTGATTTTTTTTAAACGCTCTAAAATACGAGGAACCCATTGATTTAACTGTTCTAAGTTCTCTGAAGATAAAGTATATTGAAATTGTGCGCTGGATTGACGAGCGCCGATCATCAAATCTTGGGTTGCTTGTAGGTAAAGTGTTGCACCCTGTACTTTTGAAAGTGTCTTACGCAATCGATTCACTACGGCATCTGCCGAGATTCCTCTGAGGGATAAAGGTTTTAGCGTGATGTACATGGAGCCTGTGTTGGCGGTATTGCCTTTGGGGCCAGAGTTGGTTCCGCTGAATGCCACGACGTTGTCAACAGCCTTGTCTTTCATCACCAATCTCACAAACTGATGCAGTTTGACTCTCATGGCTTGAAATGAAATATTTTGATCTGCTTGAATACTGGCTTGAATTCGACCAGTATCTTGTTGCGGGAAAAACCCTTTAGGAATCACCATCAATAACAGAATACTGAGCAGGACGGTGCCAAGTGCTGTGCAAAGTAACAGCGCAGGACGACGTAAAGCCCAGCGTAGGCTCTTGCCATAATGCTTTTGAAGATGATGGAAAGATTGAAGGTAGGGATTGTTGCGAATGGCGCTGGTTTGAACTAGGAAATGGGCACACATCATGGGGGTAACGGTGAGAGAAATGACCATGGAGATTAAAACCGCCACCGCTAGGGTTAGGGCAAACTCAAAGAACAGCCGGCCGACCAATCCACCCATGAATAAAATAGGAATAAAGACGGCAATGAGAGATAAGCTCATCGAAACCACAGTAAATCCAATTTCTTTGGAACCAATGATGGCGGCCTCTTTGGGGGAGAGTCCTTTCTCGATGTAGCGCATCACATTTTCCAGCACAACGACGGCATCATCCACCACAAATCCTGTTGAAATGGTTAAAGCCATCAATGAAAAATTGTCTAAAGAATAACCGAATAATTTCAATACCCCGCAGGTCCCTAGTAGTGATAAGGGGACAGCAACACCAGGAATCACCATCGCTCGAAAATTGCCAAGAAAAAAATAGGTGACGGCTATCACTAATAGCATGGCGATGATGAGCGTTATCTCCACATCAAATAATGAGGTTCTTATGGTGACGGTTCTATCCATCATCACCTTGAGATTCATGGCTGCGGGAATAGCATCACTTATTTGTGGAAAAATACTTTTAATTTTTTCCACGGTTTGGATGGCATTGGCCCCGGGTTCTTTAAAAACGACTAAAATAACTGACAGTTTGTCGTTTGTTAAACCAATATTTCGAATGTCAGAGACAGAATCTATGGTTTGACCAAGGTGAGAGATTCGAATCGGTCCTGATGAATTGTAGGCAACGATGATGGGGGCAAATTCTTTTGCCGTTGACAATTGATCATGATTAATGAGAGTTGATAGACGTTCTCTATCTTTGATGACTTGTCCTTTGGGTTGCTTTAGGTTGGCCGAAATGATGGCCGATGCCACTTTTTCTATCCCGATGCCATAAGCCGTTAACGCGGTCGGATTTAATTCGATTCGAACCGCGGGTAAAGAGCTCCCAGCAACCATGACCTGCGCTACCCCATCCACCCGAGATAATTTTTGTTGCACAATGGTGGAGGCAACATCATACATCTGGCCGGGGGTGTATTCATCTGAGGTTAAGGATAAGATGAGAATAGGTGCATCTGCGGGATTGACTTTTCGGTACGTTGGCCGGCTTTGCAAATTGGTGGGGAGTTGGCTTAAGGCTGCAGTGATGGCCGATTGTATATCGCGAGCCGCCCCATTAATATCTCGCGATAAATCAAATTGGACTGTGATGTTTGTTGATCCGAGCGTATTGGTCGAAGTCATTTCGGAGATCCCCCCAATGCGCCCAATTTGACGCTCTAGAGGCGTTGCCACAGAGCTTGCCATGGTTTCAGGGCTTGCACCTGGTAAACTTGCTGACACATTAATGGTTGGGAAATCAACTTGAGGCAAGGAAGCAACGGGTAATAGATAAAATGCAATCATCCCGCCCAGTGCTAGACCAACGGCCAACAAAGTGGTCGCGATGGGGCGTTGAATGAAGAGGATGGATAAATTCACTTTGTGACTCGTGTGTTAAACAAGCGCTTTGCCAAAGCATCAAAGGTGAGGTAAATCACGGGAGTTGAGTAAAGGGTGAGCAATTGGCTTATCATCAACCCCCCAATAATGGCAATGCCGAGGGGATGTCTTAATTCTGCGCCCATTCCCCATCCAAACGCCAAAGGCACTGCACCGAGCATTGAGGCCATAGTGGTCATTAAGATCGGACGAAAACGAAGAATGGCCGCTTCGCATATCGCATCCATGGGTGCTTTTTGATAACGTCGCTCTTGTTCTAGGGCAAAATCAATCATCATGATGGCATTTTTCATCACCAAGCCAATCAACAAAATAATTCCAATCAATGCAATCACCGTGAGTTCTGAGCCGGTGATAGCCAATGCCAATAATGCGCCCATAGCAGCAGAAGGTAGGGTGGATAAAATGGTTAAAGGATGAATATAACTTTCATAAAGAACACCCAAAACAAGGTAGACCACTATCACAGAAGCCAACAATAGCCATCCTTCATGATGTAAAGAATTTTGAAAAATCTTAGTGGAGCCTTGAAATTCAGCTTGTACACTGTTGGGTAAACTCAAATCATCTTTGGTTTTTTCGATGGCGGACATGGCAGCCCCCAATGAGGCACCAGGGGCTAAATTAAACGATAGAGTTGCTGAGGGGAATTGATCCATATGCGTTATCAATAAGGGTCCTAAAGTTTCTGATACTTTGCTGAAAACGCCAAAGGGCACGGCCTGATTTGAAGAGGAGTTGATGTATAAATGGTCCAATGACGTTTTCTGAAATTTTTCTAACACCTCCATCACCAGTCGATACTGATTGCTTTGCGTTAATAAGAGGGAGATTTGTCGTTGGCCAAATGCATCATATAACGTGTCATCAATCATCTGCATGGTGATGCCTAACTGTGAGGCAGTGTCTCGATTCACTTCAATTTGCGTATAGAGGCCTTCATTTTGTTGATCGCTTGCGACGTCTTGAAGCAATGGAATTTCTCTTAATTTTTGTAAAAATATTTTTGACCAGTACTGGGTCACATGTCTGTTCGGGGAGCTGATGCTGTATTGATATTTTGCACGACTTACCAAAGAATCAATCGTTAAATCTTCAATGGGCTGAAGATATAAAGTTGCCCCAACGACGTTTTCTAATTGAGTTTTTAAGCGTTGGATGATGGTATGAACTCCCTCTCGTTGGGACAAAGGTTTTAAATTGATGAGCATCCGACCACTATTTAAAGTGATGTTGGTGCCATCGATGCCAACGAAAGAGGATAAATTATCGACTGACGGGGAGCTCAACACAACCTTTGACAAGGCCTGTTGTTTTTGAACCATGGCGTTGAAAGAGATGGATTGGGCCGCTTCACTGATCCCTTGAATCATCCCGGTATCTTGAGCTGGGAAAAATCCTTTTGGGATCCAAAACAATAAGCATAACGTCAAAAGAAAGGTAAGTAAAAATAGGCCAAGTGCTATGGGTTGATGTACGAGCACCCATTGCAGAGAGGTTTTATATCGTGAAATCAATCTATTTAAAGTATCGATTGAGAAACGTGCGAATTTTGAAGCATCTTCATCTCGTTGCTGTTTTAGTAAATGCCGGCATAACATGGGTGTTAAGGTTAGGGAGATGAATGCGGACAGCAGGATGGTGAATGATAAGGTTAAGGCAAATTCTCTAAACAGTCGACCCACAATGTCACGCATGAACAATAATGGAATGAGCACGGCAATTAAGGATAAAGATAAGGAGATGATGGTAAAGCTGATTTGAGAGGCACCCTTATGTGCAGCATCAAGCGGCGACTCGCCTTTTTCGATGTATCGAGAAATATTTTCTATCATCACAATCGCATCGTCGACCACAAAACCTGCAGCAATGGTGAGTGCCATGAGGGTTAAATTATTCAAACTAAAACCACAGAGGTACATGATTCCTAAGGTTCCAACCAAAGATAAGGGCACCGAAATGCTCGGAATAAAGGTTGCCGAGGGACTGTGTAAAAACACAAAAATGACGAGTACCACCAAAATTACGGAAAGGGCTAATTCCATTTGCACATCGGTGATTGCTGCAAGAATGGTGGTGGTGCGATCGGTCAACAGCTTTAATTCAATCCCACTGGGTAAATCAGGGCTTAGGCGAGTTAACAATTCTTTCACGTTTGTCGCCACTTGAATGACATTTGCCCCTGGTTGACGCAACACATTCAAGATGATGGAGGGTTGTTGATTCACCCACCCCGCTTGACGAACATTTTCAGCGCCATCGATGACTGTCGCTATATCTTGCAATCGAAGCGGTGAATTATTTTGATAGGCAACGATTAAGGGTTTGTATTCAAGGGCTGTTAGGAGTTGATCATTGTCATTGATGGTGTAAGAAAGTTTTGGGCCATCAAAGCTCCCTTTGGCGGCATTCACATTGGAGTTCATCAACAAAGCTCGTAAACCCTCTAACGTTAATCCATAAGCTGCAATCGCGTCAGGGTTGGCTTGAATGCGAACCGCAGGGCGTTGTCCTCCGCTGATGCTCACCAATCCCACCCCAGATAATTCTGAAATTTTGGGGGACAGTCTTGTGTCTGCATAATCTTCGACGCGCGTCAAAGGCATTGTTTTGGAAGATAAGCTCAAACTAACGATGGGGGTATCGGCTGGGTTGACTTTGTTATACACCGGTGGGATGGGAAGGGCTTTGGGGAGATAGGTCATCGCAACGTTGATGGCGGCTTGAACCTCTTGTTCTGCCACATCCAAACTTGTTTCTAAGGAAAATTGCAGGGTGATGATGGAGGAGCCCATCGAACTATTGGATGTCATTAAGTCTAATCCCGCCATTTGACCAAATTGACGCTCTAAAGGTGCGGTCACCGTCGATGCCATCACATCAGGACTTGCGCCTGGATAAAAGGTGGAAACTTGAATGGTTGGATAATCCATTTCTGGTAAAGATGAAACCGGTAATAATCGATAGCTTAGGATGCCACTCATGAAAATCGCCACCATGATGAGGGAGGTTGAAATGGCGCGACGAATGAATAAACCAGAAAGACTCATGTTGTTTCTGTCATGATTTTAACGATGGAGAGGTCGAGCAATTTATCCGCGCCTTCCAGGACGACTTCATCTCCAGGGGTTAGGCCTTTTGTAACCACCGTATCTTCATCATTGACAGGGCCTGTGGTGATTGTCCTGATGTGAACGATATTGGTTTTTCTGTCAATTAAAAAGACATAATCTTCTTTGGCTCGATGTTGAATGGCAGCCGTTGGAATGGTTGTGGCTTGCAAAAGAGTCTCTAGTAATAAGCTGATATTCACAAATTGGCTTGGAAAGAGGTGATGATTTTTATTATCAAATGTGGCTCGAAGTTTCACGGTCCCTGTGGTTGGATTCACTTGGTTATCCATGGCCAATAATGAACCGGTCGCAAGAATTTGTTCTTGTCGTCGGTCATAGGCGAACACTTTTAATTTCTTCTGAAGATAAGGGACAACTTTTGGCACATCGTCTTCTGGAATGATGAAAATCACGGTGATCGGGGTCATTTGATTCACCACTGCAAGCCCAGTAGTATCTGAGGTTTGCACAAAATTTCCAGGGTCGACCAAGCGTAAACCAATGCGACCATTGACAGGGGATGTGATTTTACAATAGCTAAGATTGACTTCTGTGGCCCGAATCAACCCTTGGTCAGTTTCCACAGTCCCTTCGTATTGTTTCACCAAAGAGTGTTGCGTCGCTAAGATTTGTTGCGAAATGGAGTTTTGCTGCCAAAGTTTTGTGTAGCGATTTAAGTCCATCGTCGCATTTTGAAGTAAAGCCTCATCTCGCTTTAATTCTCCTTGATACTGCTTCAGTTGTGCTTCATAAAGCCGAGGATCAATCTGGGCTAATAAATCTCCTTTTTTAACCATTTGACCTTCTTTGTAAAAGACATTCATCAATTGACCATTGATTTGTGTTTTGATGGTGATACTGGCACGAGGCGTGACAGAACCAATTTCTCTGATATAAATTGGGACGTCTTTTTTTTCTGCAACTGTGGCAACGACTGGGATGGTTTTTATAGGAGGGAGCGTCTGATGATTAAAATAAAGAGAATACAACATCAAACATCCCACGACGACACAAGACCAAAATATTTTCGGTCGTTGTTGTCTTTGAGTTTTTAAAGTTTCTGTGATTTTGTGAACATATTGAGGGCGCATGCAGGGTGACCATTATTGATGATATTTGATTGTTATGGTTCAAGCTACTAGTGTCAAGCTCCCGATCCTTTTCATGACAACACAGAATCCAACAACTGACGCGTATAAGCATGCGACGGATTCGTCAACAGATCCTCACATCCACCCATTTCAATAGCCCGGCCTTCCCTCATCACCAAAACATCATCAGCAATATAAGACACAACCCCCATATTGTGCGTGATGAACAAATAAGACAAACCATTGTCTTGTTGTAGGGATTTGAGCAAATTAAGGATTTGGGCTTGGACTGACATATCCAACGCGCTGGTCGGCTCATCACAAATCAATACCTTTGGCCCCTTGGCCAAGGCTCGTGCGATACAGATGCGCTGTCTTTGACCTCCTGAAAATTGATGCGGATACCGGTTCAAGCTGCTTTTAGATAAATGCACTTGATCCAATAGATGCGTCAGTTTGAGTTTGATCTTTCCCAGAGGCATTCCTTCTGCCCGTAATCCTTCAGCGAGAATATCTTCTACGGTCATTCGTGGGTTCATGGAGGAATAGGGATCTTGAAAAATGATTTGGACCTGCTTTCGGAAGTTTCTCAAAGCGCGTCCTCGGAAAGAGGAGATCTCACGCGATTCAAAAAAGACCTCTCCAGAACACATCGGAAGGAGTCGAACCAAGGCACGGCTGACGGTTGTCTTCCCGCACCCAGACTCTCCCACCAAAGCCAGTGTTCGGCCTTTATAAAGTGTGAATGACAAATCATCCACCGCTTGAAAAAGCACCTTATTGGGTCGAAACCAATGCTTTCCTGCACCAAAATGAACAGACATGTGCTTTACGGTAAGGATGGGTTCAAGCTTGTTGTCGCGAATGCCCCAATCTTCGCCAGACAATGGCAATGACGGCAGCGTAGTATGAGATGGGTATAAATGACAACGAACGGTTCTGGTGTTTTCAAAAGGTTGCTGTTCGCACAAGGCGTAAAAGCATGCTCGCATCTCGGATGAAAACGACATCCTGAAGGCAACTCATTCATGGAGGGCACTTGACCTTTCAATACTTGTAATCGTTGAGAACGTTTCGCTAACGATGGCAAAGATAACATCAATTGTTGGGCGTAGGGGTGAAGGGGCTTGTTAAAAAAATCATGCACCAAACACGTTTCCACAAACTGCCCGGCATACATCACACATACCCGATCAGCCATTGCTTTTACCACGCCGAGATCATGCGTTATCAATAACAAACTCATGTTGTACTGAGATTGTAATTTTTTCAAAAGTGTTAAAATTTGAGCCTGAGTGCTCACATCAAGAGCGGTGGTGGGTTCATCTGCCAACAAGACATCAGGCCGACAAGCGATGGCCATCGCAATCACCACGCGCTGCTTTTGTCCCCCAGAGAGTTGATGTGGATACTGACTCAGTTGTAACTCAGGTTGAGGCATCTCAACTTCTTGCAACAAGGCGATCAGGTGTGATTTTAACACATGGGGTTTGACATCATGATGTGCCTTGAAGACCTCGGCTAATTGCGTACCAATGGTCAGCACTGGATTAAGCGCCGTCATTGGCTCTTGAAAAATCATAGCCAATCGACGTCCTCGCAAGGCTCGCATGAGCGCTAAAGGAATATCTAACAGGGCAAGCCCATCAAATTGAATGTCACTGTCGATGGCGTATACCCCATGAAGCGGCAACAACCGCATCATGGCAAGAGCCGTCATGGATTTGCCAGAGCCTGACTCTCCAAGCAATGCAAGTGTTTCCTTTGGGTTCAAACAAAAACTCAGATCGTCAACTACTTTGACCGTGTTCAAAGCAACACTCAAATGATGCGTATTAAGAATGTCTGACATAGATCCCCGATCCTTTCCTTATGACGTATTAGTATGGCGTTGCTTTAACCGGTTTTGCAAATCAAGTCGTTCAGCCTCTGTTAAGTGGTTGTCTTGTGCTTTTTTTAACAAATATTGGATGGTGTTTTCTTGGTTCTGTTTGGCTAAAAACAACACAATATCGAGGAACTCTTTGACCAGGGCTTCTTCAGGGACTTGGTGATCCCATGTGGCGAGTTGGGTCATGGCATCAAATATGGGGGTGTCTCGCCAGGCTTCAACCAATTGGGCTGTGTTGATGGTGGGTTGGATGGAAATTTGCTCTATTAATGTTTTGAGCACTCGTTGTTTTTTGGGATCAAGTTGTGGCATGACGTCTTCGGCGCATGAGGTGACGATATCTGGGTGTTGTAACAAAAGGGCAATCGCTATCCGAATGGGTGATCGGGTGAGGACTTGCTGGGGTGTCACTGGCGGACCAGATTTTTTATCCTCTACCATTTGTAGAATACGATGGGCCTCAATTCGGGTGATCCGAGCAAGCTCATCAATCAACAGGTGTTTGTAAGGGTGATTTGTCATTTTGACCAAGTAAGGCTTGGCATTATGGATCAGCTGACTTTTACCGGCAAGGCTTGTGATGTCAGTTCCTTGGGTGAGGGTATCGATGAAAAATCGGCTCAAAGGTAGGGCATTTTGACAGCGCTTCTGAAAGGGTGTGGTCCCTTCCTCCCGTACGAGACTATCAGGATCGTGGCTCTCGGGTAAAAAAACAAACCTCGCATCCAGATCTGCATTGACATACGGAAGGGTATTCTCTAAGGCACGTTTTGCCGCTCGTCTTCCGGCGTCATCGCCATCAAAACAAAAAATCAAAAGTTTTGTGTATTTACTTAAAAGTTGGATATGGTAGGTGCTGGTGGCTGTTCCAAGGGTGGCCACCGCATTGAATATGCCATGTTGGGCAAGGGCTATCACATCCATATAGCCTTCAACAACGAGGATGTTATCAGGGGCGCTTTGGTGTTGAAGGACCTGATGTAAGCCATACAATTCCCTACTTTTTTGAAAAATGGAAGTTTCAGGGGAATTGAGGTATTTTGGTTTTTGCGAATCATCGATAGACCGACCCCCAAATCCAATGATCCGACCATGTCGGTCATGAATGGGAAACATGATTCGTTGTCGATAGCGATCGTAAGTTTTGCCATCTTCTTTGGCGATCACCATACCGGTGGCAAGGAGCTCTTGTTGATGTTGATGGAATTCCGTGCCGAGGATATGCCACCCAACTGGAGCGTAACCTATTTGATAGAGGCGAGCCACTTCACCGCTGATATGTCGTTGTTTCAAATAAGAAATGGCCACAAGCCCGGAACGTTTCAATGTTTTTTGATAAAAATGGGAGACACGGGTTAAAAATTGGTAAAGACTGACATCGACTGTTGGGGTATGAGCGCGACCTTCTCGGGGGACTTGTAATCCCAAACGCAGCGCGAGAGCTTCGATGGCGTCAGAAAAACTTAAATGTAAATGATTCATGGCAAAACTGATGGCATTGCCACTGGCACCACAACCAAAGCAATGGTAAAACTGGTTTTTCGCAACGACATTGAAAGAGGGCGTTTTTTCGTTGTGAAAAGGACAGCACGCCGTATAGCTTGTGCCACGTTTTTTTAATGGGACGTGACTGTCGATGAATTCAACAATGTCTGTACGCGTCAGGAGATCATCAATGAATGGGCGTGGGATCAAGCCAATCATAGGTTAAGCTAACTTACCCTTAATCATAGCGCTTACAAGGGACATGTCGGCACGACCTTGCATGAGGGGTTTTAACTGGGCCATTACTCGGCCCATATCGCTCATTTTACTGGCACTCAAATCGGTCAATGCTTGTTCAACCAGTTGAGTGATTTCTGAATCAGACATGGGTTCGGGCAAGTATTGGTTAAGAATATCCAGCTCAAATTGCTCTTGAGCCACCAAATCATCACGAGCGGCTGATTGAAATTGGGAGATGGATTCTTTACGTTGCTTGACGAGCTTATCTAAAATAACAAGCATTCGTGCTTCATCAACCTCAATGCGTTCATCCACTTCCACTTGTTTGACTGCGGCCGTGATCAGACGCAAAACGCCGAGCTTATCTTTATCCCTGGCGCGCATTGCGTCTTTAACGTCGTTATAAAGGCGGTCTTTGATGTTCATACGTGGTTTCTTATTTCCGTCGGTGTTTGACAGTGCGTCTGGCCGAGGTATCACGAGATAGTTTTTTCAAATGACGCTTCACAGCGGCTGCTTGCTTGCGCTTGCGTTCAGCTGTGGGTTTTTCATAAAATTCACGACGACGTAATTCAGTTAAAATTCCTGCTTTTTCACAGGAACGCTTAAAACGACGCAATGCGTATTCAGGGTTTTCGCCTTCTTTCACGCGAACAGTAGGCATTCAACAGTCCTCAGGTTTATTGACACAAACGGCGATTCTAGTGCTCATCTCTTCAATCGTCAAGTCTATTCAGGTATTATTCTCAATTTTAGGTGGTGCGGTATGCGGGTATTGGGCATAGAAACCTCTTGTGATGACACAGGCGTTGCTGTTTATGACGATGCAGAAGGTCTTTTGGCACATGCACTTCATTCACAAATAACCACCCATCAACGTTTTGGTGGGGTTGTACCTGAATTGGCCTCTAGAGAACATGTAACGCATCTGGTTCCTTTGGTTGATGAGGTTCTTGATCGGTCAAAAATAAGGCTGGCTGAGTTAAACGCCGTCGCATATACCAACGGACCTGGCTTAATTGGGGCACTGTTAGCAGGCGCTTCTTTTGCAAAAAGTTTGGCCTTTGCGCTCCAAATACCCTCCATTGCTGTTCATCATTTAGAAGCTCATTTATTAGCGGCGAGTCTTGAACATCCTGAGCTCCATTTTCCTTATCTGGTGTTATTGGTTTCAGGTGGACACACAGAGCTTATCCTGGCCCATGCCTTGGGTCAGTATGAATTGTTAGGGCATACGCTGGATGACGCTGTGGGAGAGGCTTTTGATAAGACAGCAAAATTAATGGGGATCCCTTATCCAGGAGGGGCAGCCCTTGCCGGCCTGGCCGATGCGTGGGATGATCAAAACGAACAGCTCCTCCCACCCTTTCCAAGGCCTATGACCCATCGACCGGGATTAGATTTTAGCTTCAGTGGGCTTAAAACTCACGCTCTGACGACTTGGTTGCAAAGTACGAAGGATTTTAGCGCCAAAAGTGCCATCGCCAAAGCCTTTCAAGATGCCGTCGTTGATACTTTGCTCATCAAATGTCGCCGTGCTCTCAAACAGACAGCTTGTCCGCGGATGGTCATAGCCGGTGGCGTAGGTGCCAACCGTGCACTTCGCGAGTGTCTCACCCAGTTGATGTCTGAGTTGCAAGGACATGTGTTCTTCCCAAGAATAGAGTATTGCACTGACAATGGTGCCATGGTCGCCTATGCAGGGTGTTTGCATCTGCTTCAAGGAGAAAAGGATGCGACCCTTGCTATCGATGTGAAAGCGCGCTGGCCACTATGATGATCCTAAGTTGATTTTAGTCTCTTGGCCATCCAACAGACGTTTGATGTTGTCTAAATGTTGATAGAGAATCAAGACGGCCATCATCAACAGGGGTAGAAATGGAAAAATACTACCCGAAAAAGCCATGGCAAATAAAGGGGCGAGGGTGATGGAGATCAGGGATGCTAAAGAAGAGTAGCGTGTGGTATAAGCCACTAAAACCCAGATGACAATGACCAGGGCGCCTAATAAAAAATGAAAGCCAAGCAGCGCCCCAATGGCAGTAGCCACGCCTTTACCCCCTTTGAAATTGAAAAAAATGGGGTATATGTGGCCAAGGACTGCGGCAAGGCATGTCAATCCAAGAAGGGTTATGCTTGCAGTTAAGACGTGTGCCATCAAAACGGGAAGGAGGCCTTTGAGCATATCGGCCAGTAAGACCATGATCGCATATTTTTTCCCAGCCAATCTCAACACATTGGTGGCGCCTGGATTTTGAGAGCCTTCTTGTCTTGGATCTGGCAAATCAAATAGGCGACCCACGATAACAGCAGAGCAAATGGAACCCACAAGATAGGCCGTGAGGGTGCAAATTAGAAATAAAACGATTGACCACATAAATCCTCCATATAAGAGCTTCATTATCAGCGAAAAACGCCCCTTTTGGAATCATTTAGGGCGCGATCCTTAGTCTGGTAAAAAAATAGCTTGCAAATCATTGGTAAATTGTCGACCGAAGGGGGTGACTTGCCAGTGCGTAGGTTGCAAGGTGATGAGTCCTTTCGTTTGGGCTTTCAAGAGGAAGGGTGCTAATTCATCAAAAGGTCTTGCGGTTCGCTCGGTGAATAAGGTGTTGGGGATGGGTTGTTGTAAGCGGGTTGTGTTCAGCATGAATTCGAAGATCAGAGATGAGGGGTCGATGATCTTTTTTTCTACAAGAGCAGGTTTGCTTGGATTCAGATAGTCATTGGGTTGGCGTTGCTTTCGCGTCCTATAGATGACTTTTTGCAAAGGATCAGTCCCTTTTCCATGAGCGCCTGCACCAATGCCAAGGTAGTCCCCGAATAACCAATAGTTGAGGTTATGTCGAGAAGGGAGGTTTGCTTGATGGAATGCTGAAATTTCATACCGTTGAAAGCCCTTTTCTGCTAAGAGAGTGAAGCCTTCTTGCTCAAGTTGGTCTAGTTCATCTTCACAGGGCAGTAGGGGCTGTGTTTTATAAAAAACGGTGTTGGGCTCAAGGGTTAACTGATACCAAGACAGATGTTCAGGTTGATGAGTCATCGCCATGTTCAGATCATCCAAACCCTGTTGTATCGATTGTTCTGGGAGCCCATGCATGAGATCAAGGTTAAGATTATCAAACCCAGCCCCTCGCGCGCTGTCAATGGCACGATGGGCTTCAGATGCGTCATGAATCCGACCTAACCTTTTCAAATGGAGATCGTTAAAACTTTGTATGCCTAAGGACAGACGGTTGATGCCCAGAGCGCGATACTCTGTAAACCGCTGTTGCTCGACCGTGCCAGGATTTGCTTCTAAAGTTATTTCTATGTGAGGTGCAAAAGGCAAAAGCGCCTGAATTTTGTAGAATAAAGATTCAAATGCCGCTGCTGAAAATAAGCTAGGAGTGCCTCCACCAATGAAAATAGAGTGAATGGGTCTTGCAGGCATCCACTCTAAATCTTGTTTTAAATCAGCTACCAATGCATCAACATAACGATTTTCAGGAAGGATTCCTGGGCTAAGATGTGAATTAAAATCGCAATAAGGGCATTTGCGAAGGCACCAAGGGATATGAATGTAGAGAGATAATGGCAACATGTTTTGAAGGACTGGTTTGTTCAAGTCGGCAATAGTATCATGGGAGATTAAAAAATGTTGGCAAATGAGGAATAAAAATGAACAAACGAGTACGAATTGCCGTAACTGGTGCCGCAGGTCAAATTGGTTATGCTTTGTTATTTCGCATCGCCTCAGGGCAAATCTTTGGTGATGATGTTGACGTTGAGTTGAATCTTTTGGAGTTAGAGCAGGCCATGCCCGCTCTCGAAGGGGTCGCCATGGAATTGGATGATTGCGCCTTTCCAAGGTTGAAGCGTATCGTGTGTACTTCTGATTTAAAAGAGGGGTTCGACGGCGTGAATTGGGCCTTATTGGTGGGTTCAGTGCCTAGAAAACAAGGGATGGAGCGATCTGATTTGCTGCAGATCAATGGCAGTATTTTTACGCTGCAAGGGCAAGCCCTCAATGATTATGCCAGTGATGATGTTTCTGTTTTTGTGGTGGGGAATCCTTGTAACACCAACTGTTTAATAGCAAGCCATCATGCCAAAGATATTCCAAACGAACGCTTTTTTGCAATGACCATGTTAGATGAACTTCGTGGGCGCACGCAATTGGCTAAAAAGGCCGGAGTTGATATCACGGCAGTGAGTCAAATGACCATCTGGGGTAATCATTCTTCAACGCAGTTTCCCGATTTTTATCATGCGAAAATCAACGGGATCTCTGCGGCAGAAGTGATTGATGATCCCTCGTGGTTGAAAGAGATTTTCGTGCCCACCGTACAACAACGCGGCGCTGCTATTCTCAAGGCCCGAGGTGCATCATCTGCGGCTTCTGCAGCGAATGCGATTGTCCAAGGGGTTCGACATCTTGTGGTGGATACCGCGGCAGGCGAGACATTTTCAATGGCTCGTTGTTCGCATGGAGAATATGGGGTTGATGAGGGATTGATTTTTTCATTCCCATGCCGATATGAAGTGGGCGTGCTTCGTCGAATAGGTCATGAACACGGCGCCTTGAAGGTGGTCGAGGGCTTAACCTTTAATGAGTATGCACAAGGAAAATTCAACGATACTTTAAATGAATTGAAAGCTGAACGGGATGCCGTTAAGGCATTGCATCTTCTGTCCTAGAAAATACTAATAATCCCCAACCTTCTTTGACAAGCGATGAGGTTGGGGTGAACGCCATACGGTAGGCTTCGATAAGTTCCTCCATCTGACTTTCCAAAAGACCTGAAACAACCAGCGTCCCATTGGGGTTTATCAGTTGGTGAAAGGGATGTTTCAACGCCTTCAAAGGTAACAGTAAGATGTTGGCTATCAGAATGTCTACAGGTTTTGTTAATTGATCTGGAAAACCTACTGTTAGGTGTGTTTCAGGAATTTGATTGGCGTCTGCGTTGTTTTTTGTGGCAAGGATGGCCTGCTCATCAATATCGACAGCATCCACATGGCGTGCCCCAAGTTTTAGGGCGGCAAGGGCTAAGATGCCAGATCCTGAGCCATAGTCAATCATTGTTTGATGGGTTAATGAGGCCTGCTCTAACCACGTGAGACATAAGGCGGTGGTTGGATGCGTGCCTGTGCCAAAGGCCAAACCTGGATCAAGGATGAGATGAACGGCATCGGGCTCAGGTGGTGTTAACCAAGAAGGACAGATCCATAATCGTTTGCCAAAACGTTGGGGCTTGATATCGACGATTGAAACTTGCTGCCAATCTTGTGAGGGCAGGGTATTCAGAGTGAAAATAAGCTCTGGAAAACGCGAAGATAAGGCGAGTCTCGCTAATTCCGCCTCAAGCTCCTGTTCAAAAACGGCCGTTACCACAACATGAGGCCATAAAGGCGTGGTGCCTAGAGCGGGTTCTAAAATTGCGTCGTCATACTTGTCCGTTAGCGTCACGGATAAGGCATGGGTTGCGACTAAGGCTTCGCTGATGTTTTGAACATCATCACGATGACACGAGGTGACCTCTAATTGGAACATATGTGTGACCTACATTTTGAGTAACTTTTCTAAGTAGTGGATATTGGTACCACCTTGTATGAATTCCTTGTCAATCATGATTCGATGATGCAGTTCGATGTTGGTTTTTATGCCCTCGATGATGATTTCATCCAAAGCATTTCGCATTCTACCGATGGCCTCTTCCCGGGTTTCTCCATAACTTATCAACTTGCCTATCAAGGAGTCATAGTTCGGTGGGACCGTATAACTGCTGTAAATATGAGAATCAAATCGGATCCCAGGACCTGCTGGTTGATGCAATAATCGTATCGTGCCAGGGGAAGGGACAAAAGTTTTAGCATCTTCCGCATTGATTCGGCATTCTATGGCATGCCCGCGCAATTTGATGTTGGCCTGATGGTGCGTAAACGGCAAATCACTTGCAATTTTGATTTGTTCCTTCACCAAATCGATGCCTGTGATCAACTCCGTGATGGGGTGCTCCACCTGGATCCGCGTGTTCATTTCGATGAAATAAAAACAGTTGTCTTGATATAAAAATTCAAAGGTTCCTGCACCCCGGTATTGTAAATGACGACACGCACTGACGACACATTCGCCCATTTTCGCGCGTATTTTAGGGGTGATGCCTGGGGCAGGGGCTTCTTCTATCACTTTTTGATGGCGACGTTGCATGGAGCAGTCGCGTTCGCCTAAATGAATGGCTTTGCCTTTCCCATCGCCTAAGACTTGAAACTCAATATGCCGAGGATTTTCAAGGAATTTTTCCATGTAGACGACAGGATTATTGAACGCGGCCTTTGCCTCACTGCGTGTGAGCGCAATGGCATTGAGAAGATTGGCTTCCGTGTGAACCACTCGCATTCCCCGGCCACCGCCGCCCCCAGCGGCTTTGATGATCACGGGATACCCGATTTTTCGACCCAAAGACAAATTTAGAAAATCGTCATCTGTTAATGGCCCATCAGATCCTGGGACGCAAGGCACCCCTGCTTTCTTCATGGCAGCAATGGCGGATACTTTATCGCCCATCAAGCGGATGGTTTCTGGCCTTGGACCTATGAATCGAAAGCCACTTTGCTCAACAATATCAGCGAAATCGGCATTTTCAGCCAGAAAACCATAGCCTGGGTGGATGGCGACAGCATCCGTGATTTCAGCGGCAGAAATGATGGCCGGAATATTCAGATAGCTTTTTTGGGCATTGGCAGGTCCTATGCAGACGGTTTCATCCGCAAGACGCACATGCAGTAAGTCTTTATCGACATCGGAGTGAACAGCAACTGTTTGAACTCCGAGCTCTTTACAGGCGCGCAAAATTCTAAGGGCAATTTCACCACGGTTTGCAATCACGATTTTACTTAACATCTCGCCAGTCCTTATTCGATGGTCAACAAGGGCTGGTCATACTCCACAGGATCACCATTCTCAACAAGAATAGCCTTAACGACCCCAGATCGGTCAGCTTCGATTTCATTAAACATTTTCATGGCTTCAATGATGCACATGGTATCTCCGGCTTTTACGGATTGCCCTAGAGTTACAAAAGGGGGAGCGTCAGGTGATGGGGAGAGATACATGGTGCCCACCATTGGCGCACGTAATGAATGGGCATGTTTGACACTTTCTTTTGATGGGGTCTCAGGTGCATGATGAACCGTGGGCTGTTGTATGGGAGGGGCATAGCGCGCGTAGGGTGCTTCGAGGGATGGGCTATGACGACTGAGGCGTAATGACTCCTCGCCCTCCTTGATTTCAATTTCAGAAATGCCGGTTTCTTCAAGCAATTCTATTAATTTTTTAATTTTTCGAATATCCATTGATCATGACTCTCTGAAGTGTTCAATAATGGCTTGTAAGGCCAAAAGGTATCCATTAGACCCAAACCCTGTGATAACGCCCTCGGCGATATCAGAAAAATAGGAGTGTTGTCGAAAGGACTCTCGAGCATAAATATTACTGATGTGTATTTCAATAAAAGGGATTTTCACGGCTAAAAGTGCATCACGAAGGGCAATGCTTGAATGCGTGAAGGCCGCGGGATTGATGATGAGATAATCATAGGGCACCTGCAGGCTTTGATGAATGAATTCGATCAACTCGGCTTCACTGTTGCTTTGTTTGGCGATTAAGGCGAGATGAGCAAGGCTTGCTTTTTTTTCAAGAAGCTGGTTAATTTCAGCCAACGTTGTGGCACCATATGTGGAGGGTTCCCGTAAGCCAAGTAGGTTTAAATTGGGTCCATGCAGAACAAGAATTTTTTTCATCAAACCACAGTATGTTAAGCTAGTTTCGCGATTTTGCCTTAATTTTAGATAAATGTCCATATACCAGAGGATATCGACAAGATCGCTTCAGAATAATGTTTTTTTTGAGAATAAGCCTCATCATTACGCCATTCTCAAGGGTTCTTTAACCTTTCATTAATGAGCCATCGTTGATCGCTACATTGAAAATTACTGATCAAGAGCCATTGTTTTTTTTTATGAATTCGCGCAGTATATACTGTGCGCGTGAAGTATTACGACGCTAAGCCAAGTCCTTGGAAATAAAATGGAAAAACTCGCATCTAGGAGCTCAATATGCATCAATATTCGTATCTATCACTGGTTTCTCTCAGTTCACTCATGATGATGTCACCGGTTTATGCAGCAACCCCCATCCCTTTGCAACATGCCGCACCCCCTGCGTTGAAGCAAACCTTTCAACTTCTGTTGCCTCATATGAAGACAGCATTCTCCCCATCTACAAACACCTTGAATTTTGTAGAAGAACATCTGGATAAACGTCGTATCACTCACACCCGATTCAAACAATATTACCTCGGATTCCCGGTGTGGGGTGGTGATCTCATCATGCACGGTTCGGACAGAGTGCACTCTTTTGATGGTGACCCTAAAATCCGCATGAATGGCGTGGTTTTTGATGGTCTAGAGCGGGATTTAGGCAGAGCTCCGGTATCTTTTGTTAGTGGCGCTGGGGCTGCTTTGGAACAATTTAAGGCAAATTACCCACAAGCGCTCGTGAGTGAGGAGCATGTGATGCCCATGATCTATTTGGATCAGCATCACCAAGCGTTTTGGGCTTATCAGGTGAGTGTGTTGGTTTCCCCACTGGATGATATTCCCAAACGACCCACGGCACTGATAGATGCTCAAACAGGGAAGCAATTTTTGCAATGGAATGATTTGAAAACGGTGCAAAAATATGTGCAAGCCAAAGGATTTGGCGGTAATCCGGTGACAGGTAAATATCAATATGGTCTAGATCTCCCTTTTCTTAAGATCATGCGTGATCCCCGATATGATCTTTGTACATTGGCCAACAATGAGGTAAAGGTCGTTAATATGGAGCATCGATATGCAGGTGTTGCACTGGCTATGAGTTTTGATTGTCCAGATAACGATTCATTAGATGAAAATACCTATTGGACAGGATCTCAGAGGGATGGATATGATTTAGACAATGAAGCCTACTCCCCATCCAATGACGCGCTTTATACGGGGCAAGTGATTAAAAATTTATACAAGGAATGGGTTGACCAAGATGTCCTTGTGCAGGATAAAAAACCTATGAAACTGGTGATGAGAGTTCACTTTGGTAAAGGCTATGAAAATGCTTTCTGGGATGGTCGTCAAATGACCTTTGGAGATGGTGATACTTTATTATATCCTTTGGTTTCTATTGGGGTTGGTGCCCATGAAGTGAGCCATGGTTTTACCGAGCAACATTCCGATCTTATGTATTTTGGGCAATCGGGTGGTATCAATGAGTCCTTTTCAGATATGGCCGCACAAGCGGCGGAATACTATGCTTTTGGCAAAAATGCTTGGGCCATCGGCACGGAAATTCTGAAAAAAGACAGTGGGATGTTGGCTTTAAGATTCATGGACGATCCTAGGCGTGATGGTCAATCAATTGACAAAGCTATTGATTTTCGCCCTGACATGGATGTTCATTATTCCAGTGGTGTCTATAATCGATTGTTTTATCTGTTAGCCAATCAACCGAGCTGGGACATTAAGAAAGCGTTTCAGGTGATGGTCAAAGCCAATATGGATTATTGGCTGCCGCTCAGTACCTTTGATGAAGCAGGATGTGGCATCCTCAGTGCGGCGAATGATCTGGGTTATTCATTGGATGGGGTGAAGCAAGTCCTTGGTCAAGTCACAGTGAATTATTCAGAGTGTGGTGATGAGGGGCCAACGTCAGTCGACGGCAAATAGTCCAGTATATTCGCACCCTTAAGACGACACATTAGCCTTAAGGGTACGGCTTTCTATCAGCTATCATTTTCCATGCTAGGCTGATAGTCGCCCAAGCAAGCCAGGCTGTTTAATCGGGCTCGTTTGAGCAAGGCTTCTTGTGCTCTGGCGATGTTGCTTGATTTCCCACCCCATGCTTCAAGGCAATCTTCCTGGAGAGCTCGTCCATAAGAAAAACTCAATGCCCAAGGTTGGTAGCCCATACTGTTGATGGCGTTGAGATTGACGGTTGCTTGGACATGGGTTTGGCCGCCTGAGAGAAAATTAATTGAGGGGACGGCAGCGGGTACGTTATTGCGAAAAACGCTTAGTGTCATTTCAGCGATGTCATCAGGTGCGCTGAAGGGTTTTGTGGCTTTGCCGCAGGTAACCATGCTTGGTTTAAGTACCATGTTTTCTAAGTCAATTTGATGGATGAACAAGGCATGAAATAATTCGTGGAGCACCAATTCACTCGCTTCGGCACAATGTTCAATGGAGTGATCTCCGTCGATGAGGATTTCTGGCTCAACAATCGGTACTATCCCTAATGATTGGCAGCAAGCAGCATAGCGAGCCAGCATTTCAGCGCCTGTTTTGATGGCGGTGATGCTGGGAGTGTACTCTGAAATGGTATAGACATTTCGCCATTTGGCAAAACGAGCACCTAAACTTTTGAAGTGGGTCAAGCGTTCGGTTAGGCCGTCCAACCCTTGCGTGACTTGTTCCTCTTCTGTATTGGCTAAGGGAATGAGCCCTTTGTCTACTTTGATGCCAGGGAGAATGCCTTGTCTTGAAAACAACTCGGCAACGGAGGTTCCATCGACATCTTTGTTTTGAAAGGTTTCTTCAAATAAAATAACACCATGGATGTATTGTCCTAAATTCGGTGTGTTCGCAAGCAGGAGTCGATAGTTACATCGATTGGCTTCCGTGTTTTCAACGCCAATTGCGGCAAACCGTTTGCCTATGGTTGCATTACTTTCATCGGCGGCTAATATGCCTTTGCCAAGTTGTAGTAAATGATCCATGGTGGTGCATAATTCATCGTAATACATGATGGTTCAGTCTCCTTTCTATTTTGATGAGATATATTTCTCACGAATGATTTGTTGCATTGCGAAACCTTGGTCTTTTAAATACGAAAAAGAATCATCAATCATACTGGGATTTCCGCATAAATAAACCCTATCTTCCAATGGATTTAAACAGAGTGTTGGAAAGTCTTTTTGTACATGACCCAAGTGTTCAAAATCAGTCGGAGGGGTATTCTGTTCACGGCTTAAATAAGCGCGAAACATGACGTTTGGGAAGTGGGCTGAAAAGTCTAGGAAGTCATCGCGATAAAGGATATCCTCATGTCTTTGAACGCCTTGTAAGATAACGATTTTAAGGGTGGGCTCTGAGATGAGGCGCGCTTTGAGTTCTGGGATCATCGACCGAAATGGGGTGATCCCTGTGCTTGTTGCAATAAAAATATAGCGTTTTGGATTGTCCTCTTTCAGGGTCAATCGGCCAAAGGGTCCGGAGATGTTGATGGTGTCATTGGGTTTTAAGTTAAAAAGGAGCTCGGAGCCGGGTCCATTGGGCACGTAACCTGCGGCAAATTCAATGCGATTGTTTTGTGTGGGCACATTGGCGATACTATAACTACGTCTGAGGATTTTGTCTTGATGATTCCAATGAATCGTGATGAACTGTCCGGGAAGGTAGTTGAATGGAGGCTCTTCTTTACTTAAGAAAGTAAAATGTTTGACACTGGGCGACAGGGCCTGTGCCTCTTTCAAAATGATGGGAAATGTGTGAATTGGCATGGTTTATTCGTGGTCCAATGAAAATGTCTTAATATTGCCACATTCTACCTGAAGAACCAGGATTTCTGCAAAAAAAACAATTTTTTTGGGATCGTAGGCAAAATAGAAGGGTGGATGGGCAAGTGATCATTATATTTAGGGGGCTAGACTGAGTACTGATCTTGTGACAATCATTGGCAATGTGAGCCGAACACTTCACCCTGTTATCCATTTGTTATCCGGGTTTTCATATCTACTGGGCCTTATGTTCGTTGTGATGTCTCTGATGAAATTGAAAAAAATAGGTGAGTCTTCAAGACAAGGACAATCAGAAGAGAAAATGACCGGGGTGATCATCTATTTTCTGATGGGCGCATCCTTGATTTTCATGCCAAGTATTTTACCCATGTTGTCCAATAGTGCTTTTGGAAATGGAAATATTTTGCAATACATACCCTACAATCCCTATAACGTCATTAACTCGATGGAAATTGTGCTTCAAATGGCGGGGTTGATATGGTTTTTGCGTGGTTGTGCTTTGGTGGTTCAAGGCAGCAAACCGGGTGCAAAAGAAGGTAAAAAAGGATTGACCTTTATTGCCGCGGGCATTTTGGCCATGAATCTTCAAGCAAGTTTTGGGATTATTACTTATTTATTAGATAAGTTGATGAGTTTGACAAAGCCTTAGTCCTCTTCACCGCAAATCTTAAGATGGTTGGTTTTGGCAAAGTCCATGATGGCTTGATAAATTTGTGGACTGGATTCCTTTAACTTGGGGTCGAGTAAAACACATTTGTAACCCTCGTGGTTCACGCTGGGTTGTAACAGGGGTGAGTAGAGAATGCGGCTGTTTTTAAAACTAGCCATACTGCCACTCATACGCTCGGCCCAATCACTTGGCCGAAAAGCTTTTCCTTGAGGAGTGACTCCTTCTATCACAATTTTTTTATTTTCAGGATCAGCCATTCTATTCACACAATCAAACCAGTATGATTAGTATAGCATCATTGAGGGTTGAATGTCCTACGCGCAACACGGGATCTACAGGACCACCTCATGAAGTTTATTTAGAATGTGAATCGAAGGATAAAGAAAATAAGATATCCGCGCAGCGACCATTGGTAGAGAATTCCCCCGAGCCTTCAGCAATATTCAGTGATATTGATGTCCCTGCTCGCTGCAGCTGATCGGTCAAATAATCTGTATTCGATTGTTAATTATGATCGATCGGGCTCGGGCCCGTATTAGATCGCGGTTTGTCCAGTAATTAAAATTATTCTCTCAAATATGACATGAAATTGTTCTCTATGATATATTTCACCTAGTTTTGGCCTGTCGGCCACGTATGCTGTGGACACATTCAATGGAAATCAAAGTAAATTTTCTCGACAATTTAAGACTCGAAGCCAAGTTCAATGACTTTACCGTCATCGCTGATCAACCTATCCGCTATAAAGGTGATGGCTCAGCTCCGAGTCCTTTTGATTATTTCTTAGCGTCATCAGCCCTTTGCGCCGCTTACTTTATCAAGGTGTATTGTAAGACCCGTAATATCTCTACTGAAAACATTCGATTATCGCAAAACAATATTGTCGATCCCAACGATCGCTATAACCAGATCTTCCAAATTCAGGCTGAGCTGCCCGATGATATTTCAGCCAAAGATAGAGAAGGTATTTTACGCTCTATCGACCGCTGCACAGTAAAAAAAGTAGTGCAAACTGGCCCGGAATTTAAAATAGAAATCGTTGAAAACCTAGGCGATGATGCCAATGCCATGTTGATGGGCCAGCTGGAAGAGGAACAGAGCACTTTTATTCTGGGGAAAGACTTGCCCCTTGAGCAAACCATTAAAAACATAACCGCCATGTTAGCCTCTCTTGGCATGAAGATAGAAATATCCTCGTGGCGCAATATAGTGCTTTACATATTCGTGATGCCGCCTCGCCTATGTGCTTCACTAACGGCAAAGGCGCTTGCAAAGAAAGCGCACTGTGTTCGGCATTAGGCGAGTTTATTGAGCGCCTGAATAATAACTTTTTCTATAACGATCAATTCTTTGGCATAGAAATCGCCAACAGCGAGTTTGTTCACTATCCCAATGAAAAGTGGTTTGCATTTGAAGAGGGTACGCTGCCACCGGGCATTTTGGATGACTATTGCCTAGATATCTACAATCCGGAGAAAGAATTACAGGGATCACACCTGATTGATACCAATTCAGGCAATAAAGATCGCGGTATTTGTGCCATTCCCTATACCCGTAAGTCCGATGGCAAGACCGTCTATTTCCCATCAAACCTGATTGAAAATTTATTCTTAAGTAACGGCATGAGCGCAGGTAACAACCTACAAGAAGCCTACGTGCAGTGCTTATCGGAAATCTTTGAGCGCGCCATAAAACGTCAAATCATTGAGAAAGAAATTGTTCTGCCAGACGTGCCAATGAGTGTGCTCGAAAAGTACCCTAGCATTCTAGCGGGCATCAAGGGCCTAGAAGAGCAAGGCTTCCCTATTGTGGTGAAAGATGCCTCATTGGGAGGACAATTCCCTGTGATGTGTGTCACCCTGATGAACCCAAGAACCGGCGGCGTATTTGCTTCTTTTGGCGCCCACCCAAGCTTTGAAGTGGCGCTGGAGCGCAGCCTTACCGAGCTGCTGCAAGGTCGCAGTTTTGAAGGTTTAAACGATGTACCAACGCCAACCTTTAATAGCCTGGCCGTTACTGAGCCTGAAAACTTCGTTGAACACTTTATTGACTCTACAGGGGTGATTTCTTGGCGCTTCTTTAGCAGTAAATACGACTATGAGTTCTGTGAGTGGGATTTCTCTGGCACCAGCGAAGAAGAAGCTAATGGGTTATTTGGTATATTAAAAGCCATGGGCAAAGAAGTATATATTGCCGAGCTCACCGACTTAGGCGCCTCAGTTTGTCGTATTTTAGTACCGAATTATTCAGAAATTTATCCGGTTGATGATCTTATTTTGGACAATACCAACAAAGCACTAAATTACCGTGAAGACATCTTAAATCTGCATTCATTAAGCACTAAAGCGCTAGTCAAATTAGTTCATCGTTTAGAAGAAAGTCAGTTAGATAACCATACCGATATTTGCACCTTGATTGGCATAGTGTTCGATGAAAATACTGTCTGGGGCAAACTGACTATTATCGAGCTTAAAATCCTGATTTATCTTGCACTTGGCGCCCATGAAGACGCCATCGAATTAGTCGGTGAATTCTTACAATATAACTGCAATACTGTCGAGCGCGGCCTGTTTTATCAAGCGGTAAATGCCGTTCTGGAAGTCACCTTAGATGAAGATCTTGAGCTTGAGCACTTTATCGAAAGTTTCAACCGCATGTTTGGTATCGAGGTGATGGAAAACGTGGTTGGCTCGGTCACGGGTAAGGTGTGTTTTTACGGTCTAACCAAAACCAGCATGGCCCTTGAAGGCATAGAGCCCCATTTGCGACTGATTGAAAGCTACAAGAAATTACACCAAGCTCGTAAATTGACAAAGGTAGCGCTCTGATTATTGGGGTTTGCTATACTGTGCGCAATCTATGGCCGAGCACATTTTGAGCTTGATCCCTTTTCTGGTCATTGCTTTATTTTTCGCAATCGAAAAAAAACCGCTATTAAAATATTGCTATACGATAGCACCGGATTTTGGCTATGTCACAAGAGACTATCAAAAGGGCAATTTAAACAATGGCCTCAATCAGGCAGCTCACGCTACGACACCTTTCCGAGCCTTTCTGTCGGAGCATTTCTTGACAAATAGCGAACTTACACTACATTATGTATGTATAAGTAGCGCATTCCTTTGGGTCTATTTTTTTTGCGAGATGCGCACGTTGGGTGAACAAGGTTTTCGACGTCATTGAAGACGATTTTAGGAGCACTGTCATGCCACGATATGATGAACCAAACAACAGAGTTAGGGTTGAAGCTGAAGAATTATATAATGCTTATAACCAATTCGAGCAAAGACGGCATAGGGACCATGCCATTGTCATGGTCATGCAGGAGAGGATTAGGAAGTTGCTCGAACAACCAGCTGATGTTGATATGAAGGAGCTACGAGCACCAGTCATCGTTGAATATCGTACCTATGACCTTCATTCGGGAAAAAATGGTAAATGCCAAGATGATCCGTTATCTTTTGAGGCATGCGTAGACATCCTACTTCACACGAATGAAAAATCTTACAAAGACTTTAAAGGGGCGTTGTATTTCGCAGAGCAGATGCAAAATACAAATAGAATGACTGCTGCCGTGCGAGAGAGAGCGATGGGGGGCTTGGCCGCAATCCATGTACCCGACGCCCGGCCACTCAGAGCTCTTGATGCCATCAAAGCAAAGCATGGTGTTCTCCTCGAAGCTCAACAAAGGCTCTTACAGGATCATCAAAAAGGGTATCAAAGACGATTTGAGGAGCCCTTTCTTCCTCGATATTCTGAACCCAAGATCCCCGAGCCAACCTGTAGTATGGAGGATAATTTTTCTGAAGCTTATGCTCGTGAGTTTGCTGCAAAGTTGGGAGCAATTTTTGATTTTGAAGGGCAGGAGGGCGTCAGAATTGCGGCTCTCGAGAAGCTACTCAAGGAGCATTGTCAAACGTATAAAGACACTACTTTTGGGCTTTTTGCGCATTGTAATCTAGGCAGTCTTCAAGGACAGGTGAAAGAGTTGCTATGTGATATCGCCGAACAAATTGCCGAGGCAAAGGGAGTATCCTCCATTGATATTTTACTTCCGGATTTAGCTGATGATGACCCGTACAAGCCCATTAAAGAAAGACTCAAAAGTGATGCCTCACCAGGAAGCTTATTGGAAAAGATTGCTCTTCTCTCAAGTCCCGCCCCGTCACTAAGCTTTAAGTTGTATGAGTTATTAAAACCGATGTCTATCAATACCGATATCTTTGATGTCAAGATGGCCGCAACTATTTTGAATGGCTTTCCAGTGAAGGATCTCGTGAGGATGAGCGAAGTATTGAAACTCACTGCTTTCATTAAGAGTAATCCTATGCTTGATCGTGAAATTCGTTTAAATAGACCATATCTTCCTGTATATCGTAATCTCACTTATGAACTGCTGGATCATTTAGATCCAAAGCATCTAAAGGCTTACGTAGAACATCATTCGCCCGGTTTTCCAAATAACACCATACGGCAGGAGATTGAATTCACGGATTGTTTAATGTTGCTTTCTGACGAAAAAGTGCAGATTCTTCTGGATGTGGTTAAGGATGATTGGCTTCTTCGTAAAGAATCCATGCAATATAATTTCAGAGTATTCCAAAAGGATGATCATCCGTCTGAGTGGTCTAAACAAATGAATCAGAAAAAGTCGGTTGGACTTTCACGTTACGTGGAAAAAATAGCCCCCGATTTGCACACCCTCAAAGAGTGTTCTCCGGAAAGTTTTCTTTGGCTATTTTCTAATTTATCACTGAAATACCCACTTGCGTTCGAAGCGATTTTTACAGTCCCTCAGAATTTGCAAATCATCCTTTCTTCGGAACATTTGGAGAGGTACATACCTTTTCTTCCAAAACCACAGCTCATCATAGTAGCAGAAGAGTTCAAAAGGAAAAACCCGGATATATTCTCTTCAGAAGAAGGAAAGGCGCTTTTTTATAATCCCATCCTGTATAAATCGTCTAATGAGCAGCTGTTGGACTTCTGCCATGTTTGTCGTGAAGGATTGATAGGCGCCATCACAAACGACCCTCATTTTGGTCAAGTCCTAAGTAAACTAACCCCAGGGGTTCTCCACAGCCTCCTCACAGGATTAGATTCTGTCTATATCACTGCTTTGTTAAATCCAACACCTGAGACCCTGGCGTTATTGGCAAGGGCTTTTCCAACAGAAGAAAGAGACAGTAGCTTGTTGGGAGCAATCCATTGTGCTGTTCAGTCTAAAAATATTGGATTTATTTTAGAGGTGTTGTATCAAAGCCCTAACCATGAGGTGCTAGGTAAGGTGGATAATCCCAATGACTTGAGGCGCGCGATTTTACTTTATGCGAATCAAAACGCGGAAACCAAGGAACGTTTTGTTGAAGAGATGAGCAAGGAGCCTTCTTCGATCAAAAATTTCTTTGCAACAGTTTACTATGAGCCTGGGGTGCGCACCAGAGTTTCAAGAAATAAAGAAAAGAGGATTTGTGAAGAGGCGCTTTTACTGGCAGGAACGCCTAGGGAGGATCTACGCATTGTGCGCAAAGAGTTGCAACCTACGTCTGGAAGAACGAGTAATGGGTATCTAAATATTGATAGTAGAGCGGTTTTTGCCCGTTATAAGGGCTCTGTTCCGAAGAACAGAGGTCCCGAGGAAAACGATCCTTTGTTAGAGGGCGATAAGCCCGGGTAAAAATAATTTCGTACAAATTTTGGTCTGTTTTGCGAGCATTAGCATGCCTTTTTCCTCATCCTACTCTGAAGGAAAACGGCAAGGCCTGAGGTACTGCTGCTGAGGTACTGAGATATTTGGCTGAATTAATCTTGCTGAAAGCGCAGGCTCCGAGTGCTGCATAGGCACCAAGCCAGTATCGAAATAATTCCGCTTGCTTACGCGCGCGGCTCGGATTGATCCAAGCTCCGTTGCAAGCACTTACCCGGCGATTGTGACAGGATACTGACCCTTGACCCCTTTATTTGCCCTGGTGATTTTTTTTCATTTAAGATGTGTTTTCTCTGGCAGGATCATGCGAACCAGCAATCCTCCGTCCTTTCGATTTCGAGCGTATATCTTTCCGTCATGGGCTAAAATCGCTTCTTGCGCAATGGCTAATCCCAATCCATACCCACCGGTTGTTTTTGCACGCGCGGGGTCCACGCGGTAAAAAGGTTTAAAAATTTCGGTTAACTCGGGTTCCGGCACGCCTGGGCCGAGATCTTCTATGTCTATTATGATGTGATGGTGTGCTTTGTTATGACGGAGGGAAATGGTGACTTTTTGATCGGACGGTGTGTATCTTAGGGCGTTTCTTAAGACATTTTCAATGGTTCGGTGAATCAATTTTTTATCTAAGAAAAGTTGGCATGGGAGTCGTTTTCCAAACACGACACTTACGTTTTGATTTGAAACTTCAAAATTAGCGTCTAGGATGATGTCGTCGATTAAAGAAGGCAAATCTACGCATTCTTTGCTTAGCGCGGTATTCGTTTGATCGAGGCGTGCAAACTCTAGGGTTTCTCCAATCAATGAATTTAAGCGCAAGCATTCGGCTTCCATTCGGTCAAACTCACTTTTAGCCAGGGTGCCACTTTTCTTCCGACCCAATTCAATGGCAACATGGAGGCGTGCTAATGGAGATCGTAATTCATGAGAAATATCTTGTAATAAACGCTGATTGGATTTGATCAAGATTTCTAATCTTTCAGCCATCTTGTCAAATTCAAAACTCAATTCGTCAATTTCATCTAAGTGATGTCCTGTCAAATGACCCACGCGGGTGTTGAGCTTACCTCGGGCCAGTGACATAGCTGCATCGCGAAGGGAGTGTAGTGGGTTGGTTAGATAGCGTGTTAAGAGATAGCAGATGAGCCCGCTTATCAGAAGCGCCTGGATAAGGCGTAGGATAGTAAATTCATTCGTGACCCATGCGGTGGATATGATAAAGAGCATGGTTGCAAGCCAAAAAGATAAAAAAATTTTCCAATAAAGACTACGGATGAGCACTTTCACTAGGGCGTGCCCTCACCGGGAATCATATACCCAAACCCGCGTACAGTTTTGACAACATCGGAACCGGTGAGTTCTTCACCTAATTTATTGCGTAAATTGCTGATGTGCACATCGATGCTGCGATCATAGGCGGTGTATTTTCGACCCAGAGCATATTCTGTTAACTCCTCCTTAGAAAAGGCTTGGCCAGGGGATTTTAGGAGCATTTCTAATATATTAAATTCAGCATTGGTGAGTTCCATGCCAGCGCCTGAGAGCGATGCTGTCCGTTTGGCGCAATCGACTAGAATATTTCCATGTTGGATGGTGGGTTTATGGACAGGGAGCTTTTGGCTTCGTCGTAAAACTGCTCGAAGTCTTGCGACCAATTCTCGGGGATTACAAGGTTTGGGTAAGTAATCATCTGCCCCAATTTCAAGTCCTACGATCCTATCCACATCATCTCCTCGTGCGGTTAACATGAGAATGGGGACATCTGAGTGCTCTCTGATAGCCTTTAATACTTCGAAACCATTTAATTTGGGCAACATCACATCAAGGACAATGGCATCGAAGGATTGGTTGAGCGCTTTTTTTACTCCTTGCTCACCATCATGAACTGAAGCTACGATAAACCCTTCTGGTTCTAGATACTCCGTTAGAAGAGAGGTCAGCTCAGTGTCATCGTCTATGATTAAGAGGTGATGGTTCATGCGCTTATCCTTTGTTCGTTTGATGATCCCTTTTATCAAAACATGCCAATAATTTGATGCGTCTTGCATCCGCATTGATGACTTTAAATTCAAAGTGATCAATGGTGATGATTTCGCCACGTTTGGGTAAATAGCCGAAGTGACTCATCACAATACCACCCATCGTATCATAGGATTCATCACTGAAGTGAGCATGTAATTGTTCATTGAATTCATCAATAGGGGTGTGGGCTTTGAGGATATAGTGGGAATCAGCATGCGCCTTGATGTACGCCTCTTCATCAATATCAAATTCATCTTCGATATCGCCAATGATTTGTTCAATGATGTCTTCAAGGGTGACAAAGCCCGAGACAGCGCCATATTCGTCCACGACGATGGCCATGTGATTACGGTTGGCACGAAAGTCGCTGAGTAGAAGATCAAGTCGTTTGCTTTCAGGAACAAAGGTGGCTTGTCTTACAATATCTGAGAGGAAGTTGTCTGTGTTTTCGTGGGTTTTAAGACGCAGCAGATCTTTGGCATGTAAAATGCCAATCACCTCTTGTTTAGAGTCGGTGACAGGAAATCGCGAGTGTCCTGATTCAGTGACAATAGTAAACACATTCGAGAGCGTGGTCTCATGATCAATGCAGGTCATTTGATTTTTAGGCAGCATGATGTCTCGGACTTGCATCTGAGAAAACAAAATAACCCCTTCTATCATGGTGAGTGTTTCTGTGTCGATGATCTCTTGTTTTTGTGTTTCTCGAATGACCGTTATTAATTGTTCAATGGATTGGGGTTCTAGGTGTAGTAGCTTTTTTAAACGCTTCAGCCACGACGGGGGGGGATCTTCAGTTTTCAATCTTATGTTCCTCTTTTAAAGGTTCTTGTTATCCGAATGAGTGACTGTAGTGGCCTATCCACTGCGCGTCAAGTAATGGCTGCTGGGATTGAAATTGGATCATGTTCACATTTTTTAAATTCATGTTCTATAATCAAACTAATGAACCTGAATTAGGAGCAATTTATGCCAAGAGATCCTTACGCCAAGGGCACAGCAGGATGCCCTATGGACCTTCCCTTACTGGCACACATTTGCGGTGATCCTCTAAGCTCTGGGGTCGGCTCCATAGGAGGGTCGATTGAAGGTTACTTTTTTTCACGCACCGCGACCCATTTGGCCGAATACGTTCAAAAGTGCAAGGAACATGGCTCACTTTATGGCATGTCCGAGAAAGCCTTTGACCGATTTGAAGCCAATATTTCTGAGTTGGCAAGGACTGAGGATGCCATTGAAGGGATTCATGAGCTAAGCCAACTAGAGGCCTTGGCAAATGCGTCGTCGGCCAAAATCCAGGCACTAAAATCAGGTGAAACCTTCTCCATGCCCGGGGGTTGGTCTTCGTCAACCGGCGGGCATGCCATGGTTTACGAGTTTAAAAAAGTGTTGGGGGTTGATGGAAAGGAATACCTCGAAATGCACGTGAATAATGCTGGTGCTGGGATCAATTTTCATGAGAGTCGAACGGAATCGGTATCAAGCACCGAAGAAGTCGCCCGAGAAGAGTATTATCCGGTGCAGATTGCTGTGATTTCATTGCCTCTGGAGACTAAAGAATTACCCGAATATCTGAAATCCTTGATCATTGCTCGCAAACCCGTTTTACGCAGAGAGTTGTACCCCAAAGATAAACAAAAAGTGAATGCCACCATTCTGTATACGGAATACCTTGCAGGCGTTCATAACCTCAGTAACAAAGTGGAATTTATCAAAGCCAGTGACCGTGCGACCCATGCTTGGACTGCGAGTCAACTCTCAGGAACTTGTACAGAACGCGCTTTGCATCAAATGATCAAAGCGGAGTTTGAGATGGTTGGACTCAAGCACGAAGATTATGTCAAATTTATTTATAGTTATTCTCGTGATTCGATTGATGAATACATGAGAAATGAAATGGTTGAGTTGGGTGAAATCGATTTGGTGACGCGCTATATTGAAACACGATTTGATATCTTGAATAGCTTAGAAAGCACTGATACTACATTTATTGCCGATGAAACTGCCATCTTAGACGCACATCTTAGCGCCCTCAAAACCCGTCGTGAGGTGTTGGTAGCCTCTGGAGTGAAACCTTCTTCGGTCGTGCCCTATCAAGCACCTTCAAACGCATTTACAATTGTTCCAGTTCGCGAAAGGGCCATGTCAGTGGCCAGCGCGCCTGTACCGGTAGCCGTTCCAGTCGAAGAATTACCTAGGGAAGCGAGTCTTTTGAAGGGTGGTGCTGACTTAATCCGCTCGATACAAGACATTCTGAGGGAATGCGACGAACTGAACCGTTCACATCATCACACGACCGCCATGGAGCGTTTAGAACAGCTGTTCTCGAGCTTCCCTTTACCACACGATGAATCAGGAATGGAAAACCAAAATCCTTTTTACGAAGCCCTGAATCCAAAGACCGATCCCCATGCTATGGGACTCTTTATCAACACAATGAACAGAGCCCATATATTGTATCATGCGATCTATGAAGACAACGTGGGAGATGTCGCACTGGCACGGAAATTTTCTGTCAATTTATCCCTAATAAGTACACTCGATCATGTGGCCAGTCAGTACCCTTCAGCCCCTGGCAACCAATATCATCAAATTGCCACAACGATGGCGGCCAACTTGTTGCGACAAAATCAACACACACCCTATTTTGCAACCAATAATCCCGTATTGGACCAACGGATCTGCCAAGTCCGCTCCCTTTATCAAGATACCCCGATAGGTGATGAAAATCTGTTGGGATATTATCTAAAGATAGTTGAGTCCATGCCGGATTTGATTTCGCCTCTAGTAGCACTTTATCTTCGGTCTTCACCGGAAGATGACAATTTGCTGAGTCTTTTGAAGACGCCCTCATTGCAAGCATTGTATTACATCAGTTGCCATCACGACACCTTAAAAGCAGATCCCCAGTTTGCCCCCTTGATTGAAAAAATTCAAAATGAATTGGAAATGGAACGCATGACAGGTTTTGCGCTCGGCGAATTTGTAGGAAAGAACAAAAATCTGCCCAGAATGATACGGTTGTCCAAAACCGGAGGTGATAGGCCTGTTCTCAAGTTTGAAACCAATGCCTCTTTTTTTGGCTGGGGTTTGGGCGATGGGCTTTCTAAAAGCAAATATTCCTGTGCTTCTGGGGCGCCGGATGAAGCCTTGAAAAGAGATTATTGTGTACATCAAGGCCACAATGCTTCTAAACGTACCGAAAACCATACTCAAATGTACCCTAGTGAAGCAGCATCTCTCATTACAAACACAGCTTCCAATCCAGATGCCCGTAAAAAGTGTGCAGAATATACAGCACGCACTGCGACCGAACAGGTACGGAACGAACGAGATCTGTATACACTCCGCATCTCTCCCACCAACCAAATTCTCGACACATTGGAGTACTTCAATCGCAAAGATAACCGGTCAAAGCTCACTGATCCTGCCATTCAAGCCTATGTAGAAGCTAATCTGTTTGAACCTGGATTGTTGTTAAAAGAGGTTGCCACCAATCCAACTTTTTTCACAGATGTCTTTGATGTTTTTATCAAACAAGGTGAAAATCAAAGCATCGTCCCTGCCACCAAGTTAATGATTCAACGTGGCCTTTTTTACGTGCGGATGGCCTCTTTGGTCAACAACTACCTGGCCGAATCTCACCCTGAACGTCTGCAGCAGTTTCAACATCATTTGACCAATCTGCTAACCGTTAATGAAGACAATGATCCCATCATCAAACAAGCCCTGCATCAATTTCGTCTTACCACAGCCATTAGTCGTCTCAAAACGTCCTTAAAATCAAAATCAGATGACTTACCAGAGGTGGCTGAGAAAAAGCAAAAAGAGCGAGGGGAACTCATCCACCTCATCATGCCCTCATACTTGTACATGAAAGCCTTTGCCGATCGCAGCGGGTTGAGTGATCGATCCGAACAAGTTGATTTACTTTTTCTCGAGCAAGACATCAAAAACAATGTATTGGCCATTGAGCGATCCGCGCCAGAGGAGGTCTGCAACGCGGTGCGTCTCGCAGTGGAAACCGTGGGTTTGGGTCGTTGTAAAAGTACCCCTGTTAAGAACGGCTCACTGTATACCCTTGAGATAGACCGAGAACCACCCGACACATATCATGTGGATGTCTTCCTGGGCTTGGTCTATAACAAAGATAATTTGGCAGCCACACCCGTCCCTCCGAAGCTCATAAACCATCCGGTTTGCAAGTATTTGGGCGACGTTCCCTTCAAGCCTTGTTTTGTCAAAACATCTCCCGGCACCGATAGGCCTATCTATTATGCGCTTGGCGCCCCAGAAACTTTACGATTTTATGTCGATGGGGAAACGTATCGCATACAACAAAAGTGGCTGATCGATGGCCAAGCAAAATGGTTTGAATTACGAAGTCACTGTGTAGAACAACAAAAAGCCTTTGGTATCCAAACTTCTTCAATAGATGACAAGGATTTGCCCGAAATCTTAAAACAACGCGACAACCAAATTTGGATTGGGGTGGCTGAAGAGGAAGGGAGTGTGTTGCTAACGGGAGCTCATCAACCCCTGTATTACAGTCCCACTGGCGCATCTACAAGCGCTCGCATCTATCAGAAACTGGACAAACAGGGCAACAAAAATGGATTCGAATTATGCACAACGGTTGAAAATAGTATCCACAAACCATTTTCTCGTTTTGAAGATCCCAGATTCATTATTGTTAATAAAAAAGACACTTTCTTTCAAATTCAATTTCCTCGCTATCATCTTACTTTAACCGCAACTCTTGAAGGTGGCGTACTCGTCTACAAGAAAGAAGATGAACCCGATTGGATCCTCTCCCCCAATATCAGCATGGACGACGTGGTTCATCATGCCGCCGGTTTGGTTTTTGAAAATGCGATCACAGAACAAAAGATGTGTATTTCTCCGGTTCAAGAATGGGTCCTGGCCGGTGTGAAACGCACTGATAGCCAATATCACGCGCTGGATCAAGATACGAGGCTTGCGATTCCTGATGATGTGGTCGAAGCGGCGAAGAAAGATCGAGATGATCTGGAGCTATTGGCTTGGCAATATACCAACTGCTCAGCAGGAACCAAACGATTCCCCATCAAAACCTCTGGCGAGCCCCCGAATCTCCGCCATGAACCCTACGCTGAATCAGTCAGTGATGCCTTGTACTTATGTTATCTCTATTTAGGAAGTCACAACATTCCAAAAGCATGGGCAGTTCTTGAAGACTGCGCGCTACGCCTCGGGCGCTTTAAGGGCACCCCCGAAGAAATAGCGATGCTGAATCTTATCCTTAAAAAGCTCCCACGCCCATTGGAAGGGGACAAGGATGACATTGGCTTGGAAACAGATGAGTATGTGGCTTGCCAAATCAAAGCTTTGTCGTTGTTTATCAAATCGTCTTCTCCTGATAACGTCGTGGAATTACCGGAAGACAGCTTTGATAGCAACACGCCGGATGGCTTATATTGTCAAGCACAGTTGCAATCACTCAAAGACTTTCATTCAAATCTCAATAACGAACTCTACCGACTCTATGGACGATATCAAAACATGTATCGTACCTTAAAAGCTGATTATCGTTTAACCAACAGTGAGCGATCCAATTTGTTAAACTATTACCTCGAAAACCTCCCTGAACCCCAAGCGACGGGTGCATTGGGCAGGGATATCGTGCGTTTAAAAATGATAATGCTCAATAAAGAGTTTGGTATTTTAGAGAAATTATCGCATAAAACACCGGCTGAAATAGAGCGTCATGCAGAATTAAGGGCCTATATCACTGGTGAAGATGCTGTTTCCAGCGTCGAAAGTCACTTGGAAATGGTCAGAGCAAACGCTCGAATTCCGGAGAAATATCAACTTCATTGTGATATTAGTCTCCTGTGCCCACTGGCAGACAAGTACAAGAAAGAAGAAGGTCCAAGAGATCTTGTGGACAATCTGACAGCAGGAACACGTGATGAGATCCTCTTTCAGAATTTCGGCTACCTTCTCAAACTATTGACCAGAGGTCCAAGTCCTGACAGGGACAAGTTAGGTGACTTTTGTTTACGCAGGCTTCGGGCACTGCACAGCGTGTCAATGGATAAGCAAAGTAATGATGTTGCGTTCTTGTGCAACATTTTATATCGCATTTATGTTCAGGAAAAAACTCGCCCAGGTTCGTTTACAGTGAACGGTTCCTCTATCAAAACGAAATTTGAACAGCCAATTCCAGCACGGGAAGGCGATAGAGAAAGAAGATTGCGTCTTTTGGATATCGAAGGCAATTTCTCCCTGGAAAACGTCTTTCGAGCTGCACGCGCCTTACCCGATCCAGTGATCGACATTCCAGAGATGAAAGACACCACTAAAAAACTCACCACCACCATGGCTCTGGGTCGTGACATGGCTGACATCCTGCGTCCAAAACGCGACATCATTGCCGAACGCTATGCCGCATTGAACGACTTCACGCCAGATCATCTGTTGCATGAGCCCGAATTATTAAGCTTTGTGACTTTATTACAAGATTGTGCACAGTATCGTGAAAACGCAGCACTTTTCGGAGAGCCGCCAAAAACGACTGAGCAAGAAAAAGACAGTCTTCGTACGTTAACCAAAAGTGAATTGGCGGCAGGAGAACAGCAACTTGAGGCCTTACAAGAAATGAAGCGTTTGGCCAAACGTATGTTTTCCGGTACCACCTCAGCCCTTTCCAAATTTGAAGAAATCACAGGGCGCTATAAACAGTCTATACAAACATTACTTGAAGCCGAGCTACAAGCAGCCCTAAATTTGGCCAACAAACTACCAAGTGATGCACCAACAAGACAACGTAAAGAATTGGCGATCAAAGGCCGCGCACGCAAAGTATTGGATATCAAACGATTGATCGCCATCTATGTGAAAGGCGATTTTGAGGCTTATAGACAGGCCACTGATTTATCCGATGAAGACGTACAACAGCTCCATAACAAAATCAGTGCCTATATGGCCTTGTCAGTACGCATGCAATCTCTAACCCGTTTTGAAGACAAAGCCAAAGAATTTCATAAATCTCGAGATCCTGCTTTGTTGGAAGACATCACCCATGAATTATTAACCGATGATTTGGTGGATTATACCAAAGAGCCGCAGATGGCCATGATCCAGTACACCGATAACATGATTCTACGCAAACAACAAATTGATGCCATCCAACGTATGATTCAACCGAGCGATCCATCCGATCCGAATGCCTTACCATTCAGTCAATTGTTGGTCCAAATCATCATGGGTGGGGGTAAATCCAAAGTGATATTGCCGATGTTGGCTTATCTAAAAGCGAAAGGCACCAACTTGGTCGTCATTGAGGTGCCACGAGCTTTACTGGATACCAATTATAACGATTTATCACCAGAGTCTCTGAACTTGTTTGGGCAAGAGGCGGAGGTATTTGAGTTTGATAGAAGTCACGACTGTTCTTCAACAGCATTAAAAAGCCTATATAAACGATTAGGTGACGTCATACCACTTCAAAAGTATATCATCACCACTGGAGACTCCATCCAATCATTAAACTTGAAATGGATGGAACTGTTACTCGATAAACCAGAGGATGAAAAAGACAAAGCGGAATGGCGTGAGCAAGTCAAAGGGATAGAGGATATTTTCCTTCTATTCCGAAACAAGGGTGACATGGTCATGGATGAAGTCCATTTGTCCTTAATGTTCAAGAAAAAATTAAATTACACAAGGGGTGAGAAACAGCCGTTGCCGAAGGATGTGATTGACCATTGCGTCAAGTTGTATCAGTTTTTTGATGAAGTCAAACTACCTTTGGGTTTGACCCTTGCTGACGTCATGAAAAACAATGAACTCTATACGACTGATGTACAGTGGAAAGAGGCGTTACTTGCATTAACTCGCGCCTTGGTTCTCTCGGATAGAAGTCCTTTAAAGCCCATTTTGGACCAGATAAAACCGAAGGTCACGGATGCTGCTGGGAACGATTCACAGCCTAAATTAACACCCGTTGAGATAGCTGAACTTATGAAGTATCTCTTGAACGATGCCACTGCTACGATCCCTGATTTTATTTTAAACGCATCGCGTGAGGCACGCAACATTGTGGCGCTCTACAAAGGCCAAGTCAGCCAACTTTTACCCGGCACTTTGCGACGTAAATGTAATGAAAATTATGGTCTTTCGCACAAACCTCATCAAAGTGGCATGGCCATTCCTTATTCCGGCAACAACAGCCCTAATGAGCGCAGTCGCTTTGGGAATCCCTTAGAAGCGGTGAACTATACCATTCAAATGATCCTCATTCAGGGCTTTAACGAGAGCCTGTTAAAAGACTGTTTGCTAGGTCTTAAACGCTGGGCCAATCAAGAGGTATTGGATTGTCGAGAATTCATGGATTTATCTATCAACCAAACCGGTGGTGCACGTTGGTTTAACGGTTGTTCTAACGTGACCCAAGAGACATCTTATCAATTCATACGGTTGGAGCTCGACCCCACATCAAGACCCTACAAGGATTTGGATCCGGCTCTGGCTTCTAAAAGTGGGTTGATTTTATATCAGAATCGATTTTATCACGCCGATCACCTCAAACAAAAAGTAGTCTTAATTGAGGAACCTGAGCATAAAAAGGCACTGTTTAAAGCGTTTCGTTTACGCTTCACAGAAGCTCACACAAATCGTGCTGCAACGGGTGAAGAACTGGGTTTGTTGAGCCAACTCGATGAATTCAAATTAACGATGAAAGATCTGGATTTAGAGGATCCCGTGCAATTTGAACGCCTATTTCAAAATTTAAAAATGAATAAGCATCTTCTTTCCATGATGTTGCAACAAAACATATTGCCCAATATTCTCACCAACTCCCAAGTACTACACGCCAATTCCTTCAATAAAGTCGATTGTCTTCGTACCGTACAAGGTGTCACCGGCACCCCGGCCAACCGTTGCACTTATGATCAACGACTCAAATTTTACAAACATTTGGCAGCGGCAACCGATGGCTTTCTTGCCGCTTTATTGCGTGGTAAGTCTCCGGGATGTTGTTTTATCACCTGTGAGAAAAGCCCTATGGATCGATTGGCAGAGATCATCCCTGAATTAAAAGGAAAAAATGGGATCATCAAAGCAGAAGGTCAGTTGTTTTATGTGGATATCACCAGCGGCAAGATTGAAAAAATCGAAAAAAAATCAGCGGATGACGCTGTTTATAAAAATTTGCTAGAAAACTTCCCAGATACTTATACCCTTGCAGATGTTGAAGAGGTGACATCAATCATCAACCCATTGACGGACCGCCGGCAATCGATAGCCATTCGGGCAGTGCCATCGGGCAAAGTAGATGATTTGATTGCAGGCTTATTTGCCGGAAAAGATCCCTCAGAATCGGTCCGGGCCATCATTGACATTTGCGCCTCGTTTAAAGGGATCAGTGAAAGAGCGGTGGCTTTGGCCCTTGCCAAATACATCAACGCACATCCTGTACAATTTTCTATCCCTGAACCCATCCGGTATGTCTTGTTTTTTGAAAACGATGCGTTATCTGCCCTTAACTGTCGAGATCTCAGCGTCAAAAGGTTAGCCTCAAGTAATCTCAATGAAATCAATAAAACCCTCGGGTGTGGACCTGAGGCACGTTTCAGCTATTATGATCAGCGTCACATCACGGGTACCGACTTAAAGCAGGCGAAAAAAGCCAAAGCTTTGGCCTTGATTGATCATGAAACCGTCTTGGAAAATTTCTTCCAAGGGGTTTCACGTATGCGGGGTCTCAAAGACGAACAATCGATTGAGATTATCGTAAAGCCCCATATGAAAGGCAAAACATACGATGAGCTGTTGCAAATGATGGATACCAACAGCGAACATCAATTGCAACAATCTCACTTTATGGCGGTGCTAGCGCAATTAAAATCTATCATTCGTTCCGATTTTACCAGCCGGTTGGCTCTCGAGAAGGACATCGATAAGAAAAGCACTTTGGCATCAGCGATTCAAGATACTTATATCGATATCCCTGAACAAGAAATGTTCGCACTTTATGGGGCGATCACCAAAGAATGTCCCATTGGTGAGTATTTGTCGAATTTCAGCAGTAAATTAATTCGAGACTGGCAAGAACATCTGAAAACCATGGGCCTAACGCCGGACAATTTGGGCAAGATTCGTTCTGACATGAATGAAGTCATCAAAACGGCCGAACCGCCAATGTGTCCTGAGATGGTGAGCAGCTCAATGGGCGTACAAGATGAAGAGTCTGAGCAAGAGGACGAAGTCGAGGCAGAGACCACCGCCGAACTTATGGCTGAAACCGAATTAGAAAGTGAATTGGAACAAGAACGTCAGGATCAAATGGATGAAGGGCGCAACTATCCAGCTCACTTTAAACCTTGGAGATACACGGGACGGGAGATCTTTCCAGGCGAGAGCGATGGTTGCCGATTTAGCTCTTTGACCGAATTGTGCTCTAAATGTCAACAATATAAACCACCACGTCCCAGAATGAAGACACCAACCTTTGGCAATCTCTATGCCAGTGAGAATTTTTATAATACGAGCTATAGCCCTCGCCCATTTTTCCCAGATCAATATCTCAAGTCCGTGCATAGTTTATTGTTTCGCCGGCGTGATGATGGGGAGTTGGAGTGTGTGATGCTAAATCAAGAGGAAGCCGAACGGATGCGAAACAGCGCCATGCCTCTCAACAGTTGGATAACCGACACCGCACATTTCGTGCGTGCGGGGGTTGCACCGGAAGGGATTCAAGCGACACCAGCGTATAAGTCGTTGATAGAACAAGTCCGTTATTTTAACGGCGAATTGCGAGAAATCATTGACAGTAAGGAGCCTCGCATTTGGCTCAAAACTGATCCTCTTGAAAAGATGGAATTTTATGAACGTCGCTTGAAAAAGTTTCGCAACGCGCGTCCGGAAGACATCGCTTTGTTGAAGAAGTCAGGGCCCTTGTGGCTGCTTGGTTTTCGTTATATTGAAGCCCACCCCAATGTTGATTACAGTACCTTTGATTGGAAAGCCAAGATCAATAAAGAATTCAGTGATGATGACATTGACGCCTGCAAGGCTTTTGCCGCGGGCATAACCCGCGCCAATACCGTCTTGGTCGAGCAAGTGAGTGAGGCCTTGGGACGCGCCAAAACCCTGTCAGGCATGATGATGGTGAAACGGGGCGAGTTAACGCCAGAGTTGAGAGATCCTTGGCGATTATTCCATTTGGAGGTCCCTAGCGAGAGTATCGGCATCCCCAATGGCAGCATTGCAGAGCAATTTTTGCAAAAATATTTGCGAGATAAACTACAACCTCTGACCAAGTTATTTATTCCTTTTATGCAGGGTAGTAATAGAGAATACGACCAAGATCCGTGGACTTATGGATTGACCTGCGATAAGTTGCTCGAAGTATTGCCGAGCCTCTTGCCTGACTTGATCAAAGGTGTGCGGCCTGGAAAGGAATTAAATGACAGCACACTCCTCGATCTCGTCCTCGCAAGAGCCACTGAACTCCCAGAGAACACAACCTGGGCCAGGCTTTCACGTTGGATGATTGCGCATAAAGCCCCTAACACCTGTCGAATGTTTGCAATAGATGAAGACAGCGCTTTCGATTTTGACTCTCTTAAGACCTATTTAAAGGGAAAGGATGGCTTGATGTTACGCGGTGATCTCTTATATTTTATTAATCATCATGATCGATCCGTTCGAGAACTTTCCTTCACTGGCAATGCGACGACCGAGGAAGTGGTGGCGCTCAAAACAGTGTGCCGGGAGACAAAAAAAGTGGTCATAGTCACCCCCAGTATAGGTAAATTTGAGGCGTATACTCTTGAGCACATAGAGGCCTATCATGTGGTCAATGGACCTAAAAATGAGGAACTCCATAGAGCCGATGGCGCTGCTATCGTCTCTTATGATGACATCCGAACCGCATTGGGCCACGATGGAAATCCAAAAGTTATCACTGATATCAAAAAAGCGCTCACCAGCACCCAATATGATTTCCGATTGCTTCAAATCAATGATAAGGAAATCCCCTCTTTTTCGAAAGTCCATGGATTTATCGGAAGCTCTGATGCCATTGTGATGCATCAAGATCACTTGTATTACGCTAATTCAAATGATGAAACCATGAGTGAATTCACGAGCCATGATCCGCCACTACGCGAAAAAATAGTGCGCAAATGCCAAGCTTCACGCGATCATTTGTTCAAAGAAACCGTCATTGATCCGCACCCCGCATCCCCTGAAGAGCTGACATCCATTGCCAAAGTATTTGCACGTGTCACCAACTTGAACAAACCCGATCTCGAAGGTTTCAATGTTTTGGAACGTCTCATTCGTGATAGCGGGCCAAATGGTGTGGCCACTGTGAATATGCTCATCAACGAGGGCATGGCTCAACCCATCACCATCAATCCCACGCTTTGGGATTCCGTCAGTAAAGCCACGATGGATGCTTTGTTTGAGGACCGCGACAAAGCGGCCATGAAAGTATTTCGTAAGAATGATCCCTTTATTTTAGCCTATGTGAAGGCATGCAAGAGCAATGATAAATCACTGACTAGCGTGGTTGGCTATTGCTGGACAAAAATTTGGAAACTGCATCGCAAACACACGATGGAAAAAATCATTGAAACCTATCGAGGCGATGATGTGATCTTCAATAAAATAGTAGAAACGTTCCCCTCACGGGGATGGTCTGCAATCACCAACCTCTCTCGATATCTGATATTACAAAAAATGCTTTGGAAAACCGATCATCCGAAGACTTTAGATGAACGATTTACCAAAAATCCTGTGCTGGTGTCCAATTTATTAAAAAATCTCGAACAAGAGAACCGCCAAGAAGTGATTAGAGAGTTGGTGGAAGGCGGTCATAACCTCGATAAGAGCGTCTTAATGGCCATCATCACCTGGGCACCGAAAGACTATAAAGAAACCATCCTCAATCGTATTCTCGGACGTGATCGCAACCTTAAAACGTTCAATAAAATCTTTAAACAATATGGAGGTAGACTGGATAGTGAACATTTGGTTGGTATGATAGATGCTTTACCGAAAGAATTTAAATCGCATCCAAAGCCTGAAGCCATTCAGTTATTAAACGATCTTGTAATACACAGATTGTATTCTAGCTTTGCAGATTCACTGGTTCCATATCTTTTGCACTTTCCACTCACACCTGTCCGAACACGAAAATTAGAGAAGGTTCCCGGACCGATGACTCTCTTTTGGGAGCATTATTTAGAAACCGTTCGCTGGGATCAACTCCTGCCTGAAACCTTAGGTGCGTTGTATTTGAGATTCAAAGAAGAACCTCATTGTGAATTGCTTCAGAAGCTGTTTGACTCTGTCCATTTTCGCGAGCATACAGACACCGTGATTGGAAAATGGGTGGAATGTGCTAATCCACACATTTATGTCGATTTGTTCCTTAATCCCCGCGTAGAATGGACCGAACCTCGCATCATGCGTTGTTTGGAAATTTTGAGTGAGAAACCCAAAGACTTGGTAGCGGTCGTTCCAAGTCTTATACAATCGACCCTTATGAGTCGTCCGGAGCTCCGAACTACCCTCATCAATCGTTTGATTGAGATAGGGGGCCCTGAAGTTTACAATCTATTGCTCGAGAAAGAAGACCACCGCTTCACGGAAGATCAATTGCTGGGTATGATCTCACGATTAAATCTCATAGAGACACGCAAGATTCTAAATAACCTATTACGTTATTTTAAACGCAATCCAACAGATCCATCTCTTGAAAGCGTTGTCCGCGCGTTATTAGCGAAAAATGATTTAAATCTATATGTTGGATTGCTGATGGACCGTTCTCTCCATTTTTCCCCCATGGGAATCGGTGGGTCGGTTGAAACAACTCCCCCTCTTAAGGTTCCCCTTCTGAGCGAAGGAAACCTACATCAGATGCTGCATCAACTTGCACAGGCTGGACACTTTAATAACATTGAACATGCTGAAAGCGCAGAGCATAAAGGTGCTCCAGTTAATTTCTTTTATGAATTATTTAATTCACCCTCTTATCAAGGGCTCGGGGAAAACAAAAAGAACGTCTATGGGCACCTCATGCAATACATGGTGCTGAACGCAGAGTATCCCAAATTAAAATATCCAGAAGCTGCCGTAAATCTCATAATACAACTGCTCAAATATGAGGAATCCGGATTATCACTTCAGCAAATCAAAGGCTTATTCCTCACTTTGCATACAAACTATCCGGAGCAAGTGCCAGAGCTGCTCAATCATTTCTTTGATTCACCGCTTGTGCGATTACCCGGGCGGGACTGTACGAAAAAACAAACTGAGTTATTTGATCAATTGATTGGGTTTCGAGATCTCAAGATCATGACCACCTTTATTGAAAAGTACGTAGAGATTCTCAGCAGTAAGCAACTCATAGCATCTGTTGCATCCTTTGATAATGATAAGATACAACCCATGCTGAGAAATATCTCATTACAAGCCAATGCAGATGCGGAGACACTGAGCATGGTTATTGACCGAATGGATTTCCATCAAGAGGAAAATATACGAAGGATCTTGTCAAATTATAAGCACTCTCCTATCAAGTACTCTATCCCTCAATTATTAGATAAGATGTGTGAGAACCCAGCCTTAGTAGTGAAAACATTATTAGAATTTCAGTGCTTTGACACACCGATGTGGGAAGGTCTTGTCAAAAAGCCATTGGAATTATCCATGATCTCGGACATATTAAACCACCCTAACATAGTGCTCAGTTCCGAGGGCTTAAAGACCTTAACGGGAAAGGTCATGACACTAGATCAAAAAAATCCAGAAGTCATCGCCTTTTGGGATCAGTATTTAAATCCGAGCCATGAACAATCAAAAGCTCATTTTGATGATCTACTGGGACAATTCGAAGCCTTGCCGGACCCCGTGTTCGACCAATTTGTGAGCTCAGAACCTTTCAAAATTCATCGCAAAGAATGCATCCAATATGTCATTCAACACAATGCATTGACTTCGAGAGATGGTTCCAATGCCGCCATAAGAAAATTGTTGCTTTCTCCTTTAGTGACGCTCACAAAAGAAGATTTACGCTTGTTTTTGCCCAACCTGTCAAACTCACTGGCCACCGAATTAGCTCGGCATCCTGCCGCTGATGCGGCATTAATTGACGAGATACGGGCAGCGACGGATCACTCTGGAAAAACGAGAGCAATAAAAGCGGCTGTGAAAAAAGCTGTGGAGGAGGGGAGACCACCTGAGCTACCTTTGGATCCCACGAGCCACCACAGAACAGGTTGATGCGGTAGGTTGGGCCAAGGGTCACAAGAAGACTGGGGCGCTTGGTGCGACCTGGCCCGGGAGTGCCTTTCTGTTGGCCTTTGGATCGTTTGGATTTAGTCCCTTTGTCGTTTGGATTAACCTCGGATTTACCCCCGCCTTTTTCGCTATGTTTACCATA
>JAPLRK010000077.1 GCA_026399195.1 Legionellales bacterium | reverse complement strand
ATCGGCCATTATTTATCCATGCAGTCAAGCCGACCTGCCAACTGACCGACCTTTTCGCTCAAAGCTTTTAAATTCTTGCGCATCAAGGGAATTCTAGATGTGGCTAATTCTTGCTCTATTGCTTTTTCTTTAGGCCTGGCAGGATTACCCCAATAAATAACACCCTGCTTCAAATGCTTTCTTGAAGGTACGCCTGATCTTGCCCCCAAAATAACGCCATCTTCAATTTTCACATGGTCGCTCACGCCAACATTTGCAGCAAAAATCACATGATTTCCACTGACGGTACTACCGGCAATCCCAGTGAAGGCACAAAGAATATTATGCTTACCCAACTTAACAGAATGAGCCACCTGAACCAGGTTATCAATCTTTGTCCCTTCCCCAATCATGGTTGTACCCATGGTTGCACGATCGATGACTGTATTTGCACCTATTTCAACATCGTCTTCAATGATCACATGCCCGACATGAGGCACCTTCATATGCTGACCATCTTCTAAAGCATATCCAAAACCATCAGAACCAATCACAGTTGATGCATGAATGCACACACGTGACCCGATTTGCGATTGATCATATACGGTCACATGAGGATGCAGCGTCGTGTCGCTACCCATCGTCACCTCATGACCAACATACACATGGCTCTTTATCACACAGTTATCACCCACGACACTGCCTGATTCAATCACAACATAGGGCGCTATCGATACGTTTTTTCCAAGGATGACATCATCGGCAATCACGGCTGTCGGATGGATAGAGATCGGTGGTTTTCGTTCAGGGTAAAAATGATTCAATAACGTAATGAATGAGAGGAAAGGGTTATGGACTCGAATGATGGGTTTATGGATCCCCTCCACATGACTCCCTACCAAAATAGCTGCAGCATTGGAGCTCTCTGCATGGATTAGGTTATCGCTGCCTTCAGCAAATACCAGCGCATTGGTGATGATATGATCGATGGGCGATAAAGCCGAAATCCTCACATGCTGATCCCCTACGACCACACCCTCAACAAGGGTGGCGATTTCTTGAAGCGAAACATTCATTGGAGACCTTCTCATCATGCAAAATCCTTAGGATCGTGGCATCTCGATTGTAACGGTTTGTGAAGCAAGTTGCGAATTAAAATCGTCTCAGCACGATAGCGGCGTTAGCGCCCCCAAAGGCAAAATGATTAGATAAGGCGATATCGATTCGTTTTTGTCTTGCCTGATTAGGAACATAGTCCAAATCACACAGCGGATCTTGCTCAGTGAGATTGATGGTTGGCAGAAGAATGTCATGTTGCAAGCATAAAGTGGTGGCAATAATCTCCATGGCCCCTGCAGCACCTATCGCATGCCCGGTCATGGCCTTTTGGGCCGTGATTGGGATCTCGTAAGCATACTCACCAAAGACTTTTTTAATGGTCTCTGTTTCTGTGAGATCATTCAATTGGGTCCCTGTACCGTGAGCGTTGATGTATTGAATATCGCTGCTCACAACTCTCGCGTCATCCATCGCTGCTTGAATAGCTCGTGCCTGACCTTGCGAATTAGGCGCTGTGACATGAGATGCATCACAACTGGCCCCATAACCTATGATTTCCGCGTAAATTGTCGCACCTCGGGCTTGGGCATGTTTGAGCTCCTCTAAAATTAAGATCCCCGCACCATCTGCCATCACCATTCCATCGCGGTTTTTATCAAAGGGTCGACTCGCTTTTGTAGGTTCTTCATTGTTGGTCGACATCACACGCAATTTACACCACGCAGCCATGATCGTTTCCCACACCAAAGACTCAGTCCCGCCACACACCGCAACCGACAACTGCCCATTAACAATTTGAAAATAGGCATTTCCTATGGCCTCAGCTGAGGAGACACAAGCATTGGAGATGGTTGAGTTGGGTCCACCAATCCCGAAAGCAATAGCCACATGATTAGCAATAGAATTAGGCATCCCGCGAATGACACTGAGGGCGGGTATTTTCTTCCAACTCTCGGTATAAAAGAATCGATAAGCACATTCAAGTTCAGGCGTTCCACCAAGACTGGTGCCAATATAAGTCCCAGCCTTGCTGAGCTCCTCGGGCGTGAGCCCTGCTTTTTCTATCGCATGATGGGCACAAAAAAGAGCATACTGCGCAACCCGTGGGAAGCGTCTTTTATTATCAAAAGCAGGCAAATGTGCCATTGAAAAGTCAGAAAGTTCACCTGCAATTTGAGTGGTATAAGGAGACGGATCATAGGCTTGTATCCGCCTGATGCCACACGCGCCTTGTATTGCAGCACTCCAAAAAGACTCGAGGCCACTTCCGATAGAAGAGGTGATGTCCATGCCAGTGATGACAACCCGTTTTTTCATGCCTTATCCTCACGTGGGTTTTGATTCAGCGCAAATTTTAACAAATGTGCGGCAAATAGCCAGCCCTATTTTAAGACTGATGAAATGGGGACACTCCAAAACTCGTAGGCATTACTCACCACAAACCCAAGACTTTTGTAGAGTTTTAACGCGGCAATATTATCACTTTCAACATCCAAGCAAAGTTTTTTTGACTTATGGGTTTCAACACAATACTGAATACAATGGGCCATCAACTCATACCCGTATCCCTGGCGCTGATAAGCAGGCTTGATAGCAACATCGCTCACGCGTGCACCTGTCGCTTGCCAAAGAATGTGCGCTTTGGCAATAACCACCCCCTCAATTTGGCCAATCAACAGCGTATAGTTAGGGTCCATCAGCAACTCCTCCAATCGAGTCAACTGATGTAATGGCTCTATTGAAAAGCAGGCTTGGTCTATCACACACAGTGCATCTAAATCACGCGATTGAGCTTCTCGAATCATAAGCCCTTTGCTGGGTTTAAAGAATTCATCTTGCCCCTCCCACAGCATTTGGTATTCTGAACGCTCGTACGCATAGCCAAAAGCTTTTAATCGGCGTCTGTTACTTTCAAGTTTTGGCACTGAGAAAATGAGTGTTTTGATGCGCTGGGCTTGTAATAAGGGAAAAATCTGTTGAATCATTTGCGTTGCTATGCCAAGGTGTCGATGATGAGGGGATACTAAAACGGCGACTTCACAGGCCTCTTCGTAGAAAAAAAAAGTACATAAAAAACCAATCAATTGGCCTTTTTCATAGTAAAGAATATTACAAGGCAAAGATCGATTCAGACCCAGTCGATGCAAATATACAGCGGGAAGATAACCCTCTTTTTTTTTACAATCAGAACATAGGGCCTCAAGAGAATCTAACTCTTCTGGGCTCAATTGGGGATTTTGCTTCATCATCAGTGATGGCCTCAATCATTGGTGCACAAGTATGCATATCTTTTATCGTCTGCCGTCATTTTTTCTTTAACGAGCAATGCTTCACAATGATCAAAAAGCTTGTTAACACATGAGATATGATTCACCTTATCGATGTACCACACCGCCTTAATCGACTTATCCTTGATCCCTGAAATGACAGGGGCACTCCACAAAGCATATTGATTTTCGGGTGACCCACAACCAACCGTATAAACATTGGGTTTGTCTTTCAGAAAAAACAACATCCGAGCCTCTAACCAGCCAGAGGTTACGACAACCTTTGCACTGTGCGGAAAGGTGCGATTAATGGCGTGGATGAACTCATAATCACGCCATTTTGCAGGGCTTGTGACATGAAAAAGTGTGGTGTTATTGACAAGAATGCCCAAGCTTAAGACCAGATAAACCGCAAGAAGCCCATAGACCGATTTACGGTAGGCATAGTGTTCAAAACAATATCCCCCTAACAGCGCACTACTTATAAGATAAGGGGTTAACCAATATTCCCTGAGGGCAACTACGGAAGACAATAGCCCGTAAAAAACAAAAAAAGTAGTACACACGATCATGCACATCTTCACGAGATCTTTGGCATCAGTAGCACGCTTTCTCCAACAAATCATCGTTGGCAACAACATAAAGTTTAAAGAGGGCAGGAAAACCGTCACGAAAGACTTCAACACATGAGCCCATGGGCCCTGTGAATCCTTGGCGCCATGAGAGGTTAATTGATATGAGAAAGACTGCCATCCGTGCTGTTCATTCCACAAAATCACAGGAGAAAACAGTATCAGAGCCACGCCAATAGCCAAATAAAAATGACTGTTTTTAAATAAATTCCGGTAGGGAGAAGCACATAAAAATACCAGCAAAGACAAGACCAAGACACAGCCCGAATACTTGGACAACAACATCAAGCCAATACTCACGCCTATCGCATATAGGGTCTTGGTTTGAGGTGAGGTTATCCAACTGGCCACAAAATAAAGCGTCAACGCCCAAAAAATGGTCAAAGGCGTATCATAAGTGGTTTGTCTTAAGATGTCGCCTGTCACTAAGGGGGAGAACAGCCACAGAGTCATTGCAACATAACTGGCATTTTGCGTTAAAAACAAACGCGCCGCTTTATAAATTATCCAGCTCGTGAACCCTGCCGTCACAACCCCGACCAGACTCAGTGCAAAAAGGGTATCACCAAATAGCCAAGTTGACGATTTAATGAAGTAAGCTATCATGGGCGAGCCATCATAGTAAGACATCGCCAGATGTCGACTCCATGCCCAGTAATAATAAGTATCAAAAGATAGAAGGTTAATTGGCGCCAACAACAGCAAAACACAGAAATAAGCAACCATAAGGATCGGGAGCCAATTTTTCATAAAAATCCTAACTGACAAGAAAAAACACGACAAACACAAGGCTCAAAATAAACAACAGTGGGTTGACTTGTTGGCGGGTGAGCAGCTTCAACAGAGTGTATAAAATAATACCGCCACCGATGCCGTCGGCTATGGATGAGGTGAATGGGATCATCATGATAGTGAGCATACAAGGTGCGGTCTCACTGATGTCAGCCAATTTCAACCCACCCACATGTTTCATCATACAACAGGCCACATAAAGCAACGCAGGCCCCACAGCACAATTAGGAATCGCTTGAGCCAAGGGGAAAAAAAACAACATTAAGATGAACCCCGCAGCAATGACCAAAGCCGTCAGTCCTGTACGCCCCCCCGCTTGAATACCTGCTGCAGATTCAATAAAGGGTGAGGTGCTAGCTGATCCCAAAGCGCCAGCTAATGCTGAAGCCGCCGCATCAGCAGTTAAACTTTTACTCAACTGCTTGGTGTAATTGGGATGATCTTTGAACATAGGCTGATTCAATAACCCAATCAACGTACCTGTGGCATCAAAGACTGCAATTAAAAAAAAGGTGAAGGTGGCCTTCATGGCAGATGCCGTCATCAAGCCCGAAAAATCAAACTTCAAAAATGTAGGACTCATCGAAGGTGGTAAGGATACCAGGCCATTCCAAGAGGTTAGCCCCATCATCAAACTCAGTGCACTGATACAAAGGATGCCAATGATGATTGCGGCAGGAACGCGATAATAATCTAGCGTAAGAATGATCAAAAACCCCAGAAAAAACAAAAGGCTTTGAGGTTTCGAAATGTCACCTAGATGCATGAGGGTGTGGTGGTTGCCACCGACAATCAGTTGATTGTTCTGCAGTGCAATCAACGCTATCAACAAGCTGATGCCTATGAGGATAGCTATCTGTAAATTATGAGGAATGGCCTCGATCAACAATCGTCGCATACTCGTTAGACTGACCACAAAAAACAACACGCCTGAAACAAACACCATGGCCAAAGCATGCTGCCAATCGATCCCGAGCCCCTGAACCACGCTGTAGGCAAAATAAATATTCAATGCCATGCCAGGAGCGACACCAATTGGCGTGTTTGCAAATAACCCTGTCAACGCACAGGCAAAGGCCGTGATTAGGCAGGTCGCTGTGAAAACCGCCCCTTGGTCCATGCCCGCATCATGCAAAATCGCAGGGTTCACAAACGCAATATAGGCCATGGTCAAGAACGTGGTGCATCCCGCAAGGAACTCTGTTTTCATAGATGCTTGAGATTTGAATGGATTCATGACGGATGCAAAAAAAATCAAAAGAGCATCTTATCACCAGCGTTTGAACAAAGCTATCTGCCCTGTGCCTCAGGCCTTGGCGAGAATAATTTAGCAGTTCCTATGCCAAGCTCATAAAGCAGGCATATCGGTACAGCCAACATGATTTGCGATAACACATCAGGCGGGGTAACGATGGCTGCAATTACGAAAGAAAATACAATCATATACCGACGAAAGTCAGTCAGCATTTTTATAGTGACCATGCCCGATTTTACAAGCACTAGAATCACAATCGGTACTTCAAAGGTCATGCCAAAGGTTAAAAACAAACTTAAAACAAAATCCAAATATCGATTGATATCGGTCATCACTGCGACGCCCACGGGGGCCACATGTGTTATGAAATGAAAAATAGTAGGGAATACCACAAAATAGGCAAAACTCATCCCTAGTAAAAACAGTAAGCTGCTTCCGGCAATCAAAGGGATAACCACATGTTTTTCGGAAGTATATAATCCGGGCGCGATGAATTTCCAAATTTGATAGAGTGAGTGAGGCAAGCTCAGTAAAAAAGCACACATTAAGGTGAGTTTCAGGGGGACTGCGAATGGGGAGGTAACTTCAATGGCGATCATTTGCCCCCCTAAAGGCAAATTTTTTAACATGGGTAGGGCCAAAAATTGATAAATGTCTGCGGACCACCTAAATAACATCAAAAAGAAAAGAAGGATGACGAAAGCGATTCGAATGATTCGCGTCCTCAGTTCAATCAAATGTTGAATAAAAGTGGATTCCGTACTCATGGCTTATTTTCCATGAGGCTTTGGATGGTGTCGGACCTAAATGCGGTTTCAGTGGTGGATTTGACCTCATTTTTTACTTTGATGAGTTCCTCTTGAACCGAGTTTTGCAGGGTTTCTGATAATTTTTGTGCCTCATTTTGAAGGCTAGTCATCTCTTCTAGCGCCAATTCCTCCGTGATGGTCTCTTTTAATGAGCGCACAAATTTTTGCAGGTAACCACACACAAGACCAGCCCTTTTAGCCGCTTTTGGTAATTGTTCAGGTCCAATCACCACCAAAGCCACCACGGCAATGAGGGTCATTTCACCCAGACTGATGTCTAACATAAATGAACCTATTTTTTGGGTTGGCCATCCATCAGAAAGGTAGCGTCCTCATCGCTTTCAGAAGGCGTTTTTTTTTCATTCGATGGCAGTTCGCCCAACCCCTCCTTAAAGCTTCGTACCCCTCGACCCAAATCCTCACCGATATTTCTTAATTTTTTAGTGCCAAATACCAGCACAACAATGACTAAGACGATGAGCCAATGCCAAACGCTAAAGCTTCCCATATGATGGCTCCTTGTTATGGTTTATTAGGGGTTAGCATAAAGACGATGGCAGCTTTTAGCTCTGCATCACTACAGCTGACACAAGTGCCTTTTGGGGGCATCACACCTTTTTCTGGCATGAGAGATTTACCTTCTTTTGCATAGGGTAGGAGTTGTGTTGCATAATCATCAATCTTTTTGACATCTAGGGTGGCATTGGGTTGATTGTTTTTCGATAAGACGATACCAATAAAAGGCGTCCAGTTATCCCATTGATGAGCGCTAGGTGCTTTCGACATGCCAGCGGTGTGACAAGCAATACAAGTGGATTTGAACACCTCTTCCCCTGTTTTTTCGGCAGAAGCTGAAAAACTCGCACAGAAAATGCTGAGCGTTGTCAGCAGGATCACTCGATGTTTTTTTGTGGGCATGACGCTCTCTCCTTAAGTGATAATAGATTCATTGACTTTTGGCCATGCGATCAGCTCATAGCCAGGATGGCAAGACTTAAAAAATGACTGATCTTCTGGTGGTGTGTTAAAACACTCCTTTGCCAAAACATCAGCCCTCATCGGGCTTGGGCCAATAGCAGTGGCTAAGGCATAATATTCATGGGTGGAAAAAGAGTGGGGATCGATGATATGATGCTTCACCTTTCCATGTTGATCGATAGCTCTTTTTCGGTAAGCGCCGCTGGAGGCAACCCCACCGTCTCGAAGGGAAAAAACAATGCCTTCAGAATGATTCACCTTGGCTTCGGGATCTAGCCCAACGGTCCAGGGTTGGCCATTTGGTCGCCCCCCCATCACGGCAAGATCACCACCAATATCAATGGCTGCATGTTGTACCCCATATTGTTTGAGTGTTTTTATCATTTCTTCTAAAATATATCCTTTTGCAATGCCCCCGAGATCTAGCATGGTGTTGGGACGCTCTAAATAAACCATGTTACCATCTATTTTAAGGAGAGTCTCACAAAGTTGTGTTTGACTCAAAGCGTTAATCCCAACTTTAGCAACCGTGTCATCCAACCCCTTCAGACATAAAAAATTTCCCATCCCCATATCAAAATAGCCATGACTCTCTTTCATCCAACGCAATCCTTTTGAGAGCACTAAAGCGGTATCTTTCGAAACAGATACCCAAGCCCCTGGATTTGCATTAATACGTGAGACATCAGACGAGGGATTAAATTTACTTAATTTTTCAACAAGATAATCCATTCTTGATACGGTAGCTTGGCGTGCTTTGATGGCTTGTTCTGGCTTATGAGCCAATTTGATTTGCCCCCCCGTGTTCATCGTGGCCAAATCATAGTGAAATAATGCGTCATCCTCTGAGTCAAACATTATTCTCCATGTCGCAAGTCCAGAAAAGGCCGCAATGATCGTTGCGTTCAAACAAGATTTTAGAAAATATCGTCTGTCCATATGGGATTTCGTCCTATTCTATTGGGGTATATCTTTTGGGATGTTGTCTCATTAAGGCTTCGCTATGTTCAAGTGTTTTTTCGGTTATTTTGGCCAGCGGGATAAGTTGTCCCCCATGGGTTGACTGAAAGGCTTCCGCGTCCTTTCTGTTTAAAAAGGGGACATAAGAAAGGCCCATGGCGCCTGCTTTTTTGCTGTCAATCACAAGATACATCTGTGCTGCAGGATGCCAACGATCGACATAAGCTCCCCAAGGGACCCCCCCCAGATCTTGTAAAAAAAAGATTGAAATGCGCGGCTTTTGAATGGGATCTAGCCATACAGAAAAGGCCTCTCGAGCCTCACAATAAAAAGTTCGGTGACCATCTTTCCATAAAATCTGGGCTTTGGATCCTGCAAAGTCCATCAAGATCATGCCATCCATGGCGCATGTGGTTTCAGGCGTTAATCGTTGCGCCCTCTCCTGTAGATGTTTTTCCCCACAGCCTAGCAACAACAAGACAATAGAAAAAAAAGCCCATTTTTTCATGGTGCTACGACCTTCATCCATTGTTTGCATGCGTCATAATGCAAGGCATGCTGCTCTATGACGAGGGTTACATGTTGAATCAATTCATCATTGATAGGGACGTTATGAATGGTTGTGCCCTTCATTTTGATAATATCTTCAAGACAATCGGTGCCACATAGGGTTCTGATATCCTTCATGAGGGCATTGATTTCAGAGTATTGGAGTAATGATTCCAAGAACTCTGGATGTTGTGTAATAACGCTTGAATACATGGTTCTAAAGCCCATTTCATTGGCTGTCAAATCTGTGCGTGTGTTATTCATTAGCTCACTCCTCGAGACAATAAAAAGTTCTTATTCATAGCCAATCGTAAAGGCAACCCAATCCATAAAAGCATGACAAAAATGCCATAGGGCAATTGTAAGGCGCCATTGCCGATCCCAAAAAATACCGATGCGTCATTGGATAATAGAGAACTTATCGCAACGAGCCGGAAAACATCCGCTGGATTGAGCAACAATACCCATGAAATGGCATTTTCCGTTGTTTCCCCATTACTAAGAATGGCAAGCCCCACAAAGCCAAGATCAAAGAAGAAAATATAAAAGACCCAAAGAATAATGCACATGGCAATGACAATGGTCCTATCTTTTGAAATGGTCGATATCAAAAGCCCCATGGAAATAAAAGCAACTCCCAACCCAATGGCATTGATTGAAAAAACGATCAAGTCTGAAAGCGGAAAGCCTAAAATCCACAAATGGATAGCGGGCGCTACAAATCCCAAAAGAAAACTAAAAGATAACATAAGGGTGAATCCAATCCATTTGCCAAGCACCAGATCGGCTGAAACCAGGGGATAGGAAAGGAGCAAGTCAAGAGTGCCCAGTTCGCGTTCTTTAAGCATCCCATCATAGGATAAGATGAAGGCCAATAAGGGCATTAAATACATTTCTAAATGAATCAGAGAGAGCATGACTGCGCGCGGATTGATGTGTCCTGAAGATCCCGAAAAATAGATGCCAAATTGAAGGAGTCCTTCATTGAGGATGAAGAATAAAAACGCAACAAAGACAAACCAGTAACTCTTAAAGAGCGATATTAACTCTTTTCTCGCAACCAATTTAATGACCGTCATATTCATTTAACAGCCTCCAATAAAGCTTGTAATTCGCGACTTTCCACACGAATATTACAAGGGTGTAAACCATATTGACCTGTGTTTGAAATAAAAGGGGAGATGGCGGCGTTTTCAAGATGGGCCATCAGACACTTTTCAGAAATCCATTGGCTTTCAGGGTACCGTTTTAAAAAATCATTCTTTTTTTCTTCCACTATGTTTGTGTCAAAATACAGCCAAACTCGTTTTTTATTGTGTTGCGAACCGCTAATAAACTCAGCCATACTGCCTTGAATTTGAACTTTACCTTTGGCCAACACCAAAATGTCATCAGCATGATCGCCAAGTTCTGCGAATTGATGATTGGATAAAATGACCATCGTATTTTGCTTCGCTAATGATCGAATAATGTCATAGAAGGTGTTGACGCTCGCAGTATCAAAACCATTGGAAGGTTCATCTAAAATCAGTACTTTGGGATTGGAAACAATGGCCTGAGCGAGATTAAGGCGTTGTTTCATGCCTTTCGACAGCTCGCTTATTTTTTTATCTTTATGCTGGATTAAGTCCACGCGCTCTAATATCTCATCAACTCTTTCAGCCGGCCCGTGACGAAGTTTGTTAAAGAAGCTGAGTGCTTCAAAAGGACGCATGTCTGGGTATAATTGTAACGTTTCAGGCATATAACCTATCTGCTGTTTATAAAGCCCGATGTTTTTTGAATTGATTTCCAGATCATTGAAAAAAAATGATCCGGCACTGGGTTTTATAATCCCTGCAATAATTCTTAAAAGTGTTGTTTTCCCACTGCCATTATCACCCAATAAAGCGGTAATTTTCCCAGATTTAAATTCCGAATGGATTTGATTCAGAATAAGCCGGTCTTTTAGGTAACTAAAACTCAGTGCTTGCGTTCTAATCCCTGAAAATGTATTCATAGATTGGCAGCCTTCATCAATGGATATTCGTCAATGATAGCCGATCTTCGAATGACTGGAAATTGAGTTTCAATTTTTTGTAATAGCACCATAGCAGGACTCTCTAAAATGATTCTTAAAATGGGATATGAAAACGTTAACCAATTGGCTAAATTGGTAACATAATAGATTTGATCTCCAATCCCATTCTTATCGGCATCCCATCCTCGATAAGTGGACCAAAAATTACCACGTCCTTTGATACTCCAAATGATGGATCGAACCCCTAAGAATTTCGCCTGCCAATCATTGTCGATAAAGTTGTTATTTGTCACCCTATTGTCATCACTGGCACCCGTCACAACAGCACCTATCTGATTGTTTGAAAAACGGTTGTTGTTGATCAGATTATAATAGGCACTTCCTAAAAACAAACCATCGATATTATGGGTTGAGACATTTGAGAAAATGTGACTGTATAAAATATCTCGGAGTAGGAGCCCATGGTTAAGATTGTAATCAAAGGTATTTTTGAATATTTTTAAATTTTTAGAATACATGATGGCCGCACCCACACTACTGTTGGTGGTTACGTTGTCATTAACGGTGCAATTATCACTATACATGTAATGAATACCAAACCGAGTGTGGTCAAACACATTGTGCTCAATCAAAGCCCCATGGGATGCCAGAATGTAGATCCCATCACGACCATAGCGGATGAGGTTATCTTCAACCACCGAATGGTTCGTATAAAATAAATAAATGCCATTTCCTCTGTCCGACATCAATCCCTGAGTGGGACCTATGATGACATTATGACTGATTTTGATATTGGGTGCTGAGTGCACCCATATGGAAAAGCCACAACGCTGAAAGGTATTATCAGAAATGGTCACGTTATCAGCACTCGCTTCGACAAATAGACACGAATCTTTTCCAAACATGTCCTTGCCGCTGTCTTCAAAAATCAAATGACGGATTTTTGTGTTGGATGATCTGATGGTAAGTACAGAGCCCTTATTATTGGCGGATAGATGGGCTGGTTTATGGATATCTTGAGATTCTAAGACCAAAGGGGTTCTGATTTGAAAGTTACCCTGATAATTGCCTCCTGCAAGAATAATATGAGTATTGGGTTTTGCGTGAGCTAGCGCTTTTTCTAGTAAATCAGCTCGATTTTCGGGAATGATCCCATCTTGCGCTAGGGTCATCGAGAGATACCCTGTCATGAGAAGGAAAATGAATCCTATTTTAGACAATTTTTTCTCCAAACTTATCCCATATTTTTTTATTGATAAGGGGTGGACAAACGCTTTTATCATCTAATTTATTCACACATTCAAAACAACCTAAGCATTCAGCGGCATTAATATGCCCATCTTTTTTGCTGATGGCATGTGGTTCACAGTCTTGATAACAGAGTCGACAGGAAACACAGGCTTTTCGACGAGGTAAAGGAATCAATGGAAAAAAAGAAATGAAGGCGAGTCCTGCACCGAGAGGACATAAAAATCGACAGAAAAAACGATAACTTAATCCCCCTAAGATAAGCAAAACTAGGACATAGAGACCATATGGCCATAGGCGGTTAAAGAGGCCAATGTTCCAGGTTGTTTTAAAGGGCTCTATTTCAGAAAATATTTCTGCGGCACGTAAGGAGTAGAACGATATACCGAGTAATACTAAAAAAATGCCAAATCGAATCAAACGCAATCGTCGAATGTTTGTGTCACTAAATTCTAAGCTGTGTTTATATCGGGTGAACTTAATTCTCATTTTGTAAAGCAACTCTTGAAGAGCACCAAATGGGCAGATCCAGCCACAAAATAAAGATCGACCCCAAAAGAAGATAGTGAAGATGATCATGATCCAACCGATGGCAAGATAGGGATCTAAAAAAAACAAAGAAAAAGAACTATGGCGTTTTAAGACATCAAAAAAGGTGAATATATTGACGACGGAAGGTTGGCCATGCTGAAAGAGCCCGATGATAGCAATACTGAAACATAAAACGAGCAAGTGCACTCGTTCTAAAATTATTTTGTTCTTTGCAAGCTTTCGACGGAAACAGAAAATGCCCATCACCGTTGTCCATAAGAGAAGATAGCTTGAAACGCCGAACCAATGAGCAAGCCAGACTTGTTTTATGAGTGATGGGGGCTGTTCCATGGGCGATGATTCTATCATTAAGCTTTTAGGAAAATAATAAGGGGCTTGAAACGTTTTATAAACGCGAGAAACAGCGGTTATGCCATTGAGTTGGCTGGCCAGAAGGGTAAAATTCCAAGGCGCTGTCCGATCGTATTGCGGGGCAGTTATGATGAAAAGACCAGATTGTGAAAAATTTGGCGCGTCTTTGGCTGAAATGCCATATAAGGGAGCATAGTCCGTGTCACGAAAACCAAACGTCATCAGGTTTTGCTCAATGTGGAACCGGTCAAAAATGCCGCCCCGAACAAAAGCTGACCCTTTAAAGTTCCATGTCCCATTGGCCACTATCATTAAAACGGATTGATGAGGCTTGAGGTGGCTTAAAAGAAGTTCATATTGAGCTTTCCCAAGAAGATTTATCCCAATGGTGGGTTGAAACAGATCGGCAAAATAGAGATCTAACCATAGCGGATCATCCTTGGGTAATCCCATGTCCTGTGGATAAACGATGAGATGACCGATGGCCCCTATTTTTAAAAGTTCGCCCCAACTCAACGGGGTGAACGTATTTTTCAGCTGGTTGGTGTGCTCGGTGGTGGTTTTCAATAGCCCCACTTGATTTGCGACAATTCGGGTCGTATTTAAAATGGTTTCATGAACGACCAATGAGGTGACCGTAGCACCCGTTATCAAATCAACCGATCCTTTGCCAGCGGTTGGATCGACTAAGGTGATGGTTTCTGCAATTGATTTCCCTTGATAAGAAGCGATCGCATCTTTCAATAATTTAATGGGGATGCCCGCTAATAAAATCGGCTCATCGTGTTCAATCAAACGAGTGTCACGAATGATCATTTTCGAGTCAACACCGATTAATATCCCAATGGGTTGTCCTGAGTAGGCTGGAATATGGGCGATATCATTTGAGTAAAAATAGTAACGAGTGAGGGTATCATTACCCTTAAGTTGAAAAATGTGCGATGCCTGACCCCAGGAGCTTAGTGTTTGTCCTGGCAATAATGAAATATGACAGTCATAGGGTTCACACGATAAATTGCCATTGATAAGCGTTAATGTGCCCAGCGGCATTGGCCCAACAAACACGTTATTTTGTGAGAAAGCCATGGGGCTGATGCCGAAAAAAACAAATAAAACAAACATATTTATTTTGAAAAGCATGAAAATCACGCATCTGTTCAAAATAAATTACGCGACTATCAGTCGACCACGCATTTCTAAATGTAAGGCATGACAAAACCAGGTACAGTAGTACCAATACACGCCTTTCTTATTGGCGGTAAAAGTGACTGAGGCGGTTTCTTGTGGGGCAACCCCGTAGCTTATGTCATAACCGCAGATGCAAAATCCATGGGTTAAATTTTCAACGGTATCAATATTCGTTTGGACAATGGTCAGCTCGTCTCCGTGTTTTACTTTTATTTCAAGCAAACCATATTTTGGTGCTTGGCTGGTCATGATGGCATATACTTTTTTGCCTTCTCGTAAAATAACATTCGATTTTCCAAGTTCAAGGGGAGTATTGTGACGTTTAGAGAGTTTTTTTAGTAAATTTCTTTCCCACTCAAACTTTCGGTCATTGATGTCCCAAATTTTCAATGGGTTGATGATTCGACGGGCAACAATGAGGGCATCATGGGGTTCCGGAATGGCAGCGCCGTCTAAAATCAATCGCATATTATTGGGGATGTCACGACTGATATCGATCATTTGATCATTATCTGGAAACATGGGGCCTACGGGCAAAAATCTATCTTTAGAAAATTTATTCAAAGAAACCAACCATTTGCCATCGGCTTCTTTTGTTTCGCTCATACTGCCATTAATATGGCCAGGCTGGTACATCACATCAAGTTTTTGAATGACTGGATTTTCGCCTTTAAGGGCTTTTGCTATGTTCCATTTGGTAGTGACAGAGTCGATAAAAATAGACGTATAGGCATTGCCTCTGCCATCAAAGGCTGTATGGAGAGGCCCTAAACCGACCTCAGGCTCAGCAAGGACGCAATCGCGTGGGTTTGTGAGTTTGCCTGCAAAAAAATCATCGACTTTGTCCAATGAAATGATGGAGACTGTGGGGGATAATTTGCCGGCACAGATGGCATAGGTTCCTGTTGGGTCAACATTGACGCCATGGGGATTTTTAGGAATGGGAATATACAGGACATAGGGATTGTTTTTGATGCGACCATCTATCACCGGTACGGGGCTGTCGCCAATTTTAATTGTGTGACCCGCACTTACCGCTTCTTCGATTCGTTTCAGATTAAAAATGGCAAGCCAATCTCTGTCAGCGGCGATCATTTCCTCCAAGATCACGCCGTCTTCAGAATTATAGCAAGTCCCCATGGAATATTTTCCTTTATAATCCGTGGCACACAAATCCAAATTACCATTCACAATAACTTGCCAGCGTACTTTCATGGTCTCTGCATCGATACAGGTATGTGTTGCAAAATATTTTTTAGGATCGTCTAGATCGCGCCCATCATTGGGGAGGGGGTTTTGAAATTCGGCATTACAGTAGACGCCATCTAACTTATCACGAGAAGGGAAAATGCCATGAGTCCCTTGCGCGTGAGGAATATCAACCATCGCATCGATTTCCATGACATCCAGACGAAGTCGTGCCAATCGAGCAAAGGCCTTGTCATTCACAAAACCATACTTCCCATCATAAGTGCCATTCTGGTAGGAAAGATGAACATGGTGAGAATCGCCCAATGTCCTCAATTGACCTGTTTTGGGATCTTTGAGAAGATTTTTGCTAAAATTGGTGATGCCCCAACCGTAATCAGAGGTCAAGCTAAAAACGGGAATGCGTTTGAATTCTCGCATAGATGGAATACCCAGAAGACGCACCCCACCGGATTGCCCACCAGACCAAAACCCATAATATTCGTCATATTCGCCCGGTTTGATATCAGAGGTGACCTCTTCATGACTACTCGCGGCCTTCGCTACCCCCAAAGCCCCTCCTAAAAATCCAGCGGCCACACCAAGCCCTGATGCAGTGGTTAGTTTCATAAAAGAACGCCTGCTGACATTGATGTTTTCAGAAATAATGGTTTCATCCTTGACGATTTTTTTCATGCTGGATTTCCTTTTAAACTATGAGGATATAGCATACAAAAATTAAGATCCTTTTACAATTTAATTAGGGATCTAATAAATTGGACTCTGGACAAAACTGCATGCAAAAAGACGCAAGCAATTCTGTCCAGAGTCCAATAATAAAACGAAGGGTTAAATATGAAACCCAAACACATTAAAGGCGATTTCGACAGCGATCAACACGATGATGATGATTTCCAGACTGTGAGAATGGCGGTTTTCAAGATAGCCGTTGAACATGTCAAAAATTTCATTAAGGGTATCCAAACGGTGATTGATGGCATTGACTCGCCTTTGAATATGTAAATATCGTTCCAGCATAATGAAATGCTCTTCGAGGGTTGGGTGTTGCCAAAAGTACTTCGGATGATACAGAAAATTACTGATAAGATTCATCTCACTATTAGCAATTAGAATCTCACCAATGACATGGCGAATTTGATGCCTAGTCACAGAAATCGCCCTTTTATGAGATAAGTTATGAATCAAAGGCGTGTATTTCTCAATCAACACTTCAAGGATGGTTTCAAAATATTGAAGTTTTACGGATTGCGAAAATCCATAAGATAAACTCAGCTTTAATTCATCATTGTCAGAATCGATGCTCAAACAGTCCACATCAAAAAAGTCATGGGGCTCAATCGATGTTTTCGCACTCAATTGAAAACTAAATTCATCATGGACGCGAAAAGAAACAGGTTTATCCGCAAAAAGTCTGATGGTGTTCAAGTAAGCGCTCATCTGATAGCGTTTAACGCCCCAAGAAACGACCGTGCCATTCTTAAACACGAACACCAAAACACCCTTGGCATCAATGGGCTTCAACTTCAATATGTCTCGAGATTTGACAGAATCATACCCAACGAGCGTGGTCTTATAATGATTGTCAAGACGTGACAGATCAATGCTATTGGCAATACAGTAACTCAGGCACTCCATGATTTAATACTACCCACAGGCTAGTTGTGTTCACATGAAACGTAAACAGGAAAGAGTCATTATACGCTATTCCCATCGAGACTACACGTCCTCCACTGGTTCTCGAGCAGCGTTCGCTTTTTTCTTGTCTGTTTTTCCACTCAACCACAGAGGACAAACTTCTAAAATGTCAGCAATTTTGTTCAACTGATCGTCAGGTGGCAGCATGTTCCCAAAAATCATGGCATTCGCTAAATGGCGCGTAACCCCAAAAACTTTAGCCACAGCCTTGGTTTTTTCTGTGACATCTTCTGGTAAGCCCAATAAAGACAACTCACGGTTAAAGCGCTGTGAAAAGACCTTGCTGTTCATTTTTTCACTCCTTGAAAAAAGGCATTGGCCCATGGCTTGAGTCTGTACTTTATAACTTACTTTCTATCAATATAAAAGGGGTTCCCAAAAATAAATTCGATTGTTTTTATGCGGTTAGGACCTGTTTAAAATAATTCAAATCCAATTCTCGCGCCGCCTTCACATCATCCAGCCGTTTCACTGGCAAGGCATGCGGAGCATTTTTTAACAAGGACGGGTTTGTTTCGGCTTCATGAAGAATTTTTGTCATGGCTTGAATGAACCTATCAAGCTCTTCTTTACACTCAGTCTCCGTGGGCTCAATCAGTAAACACTCAGGGACCAGCAATGGAAAATACGTGGTAGGGGCATGAAATCCATAATCTAACAACCGTTTGGCAAGATCCATGGCCGTAATGCCAAATGCTCTTTTTTCAGACGTCAATGTGAGTAAGAATTCATGACTTGCGCGACGGCCAGGATAAGCGGGCAAAAATCCTGCCTCAGTCAATTGTGCAAGCAGATAATTGGCGTTCAAGGTGGCATATTGCGCTACTCGTAATAACCCCTCACGCCCTAACACTCGAATATAAAAATAGGCACGAAGCAGAATGCTCGCATTGCCCATGAAACAAGACAGTCTGCCAATGCTCTGCGGATAGTCCCCTCGATGTGCCCAACGGTAAAGATCACTTTCTTTGATGACGATGGGAAGAGGTAAAAACGGCAGGAGACGCTCGCCGACAGCCACAGGACCCGAACCAGGCCCACCGCCACCATGCGGGGTTGCAAAGGTCTTATGCAAATTCAGGTGCATGATGTCAAACCCCATGTCGCCTGGCCTAACTTTACCTAAAATGGCATTTAAATTAGCACCATCATAATACAACAAGCCACCCGCCTCATGAACCATCGAGGCGATTTCTTTGATTTGCCTCATAAACAGACCCAAGGTGGATGGATTAGTCAACATGATACCAGCGGTTCTTGGACTGATTTTTTGACGCAACTCGTCTAACGATAAATCACCCTCCGGATTCGTGTGAAGCTCAATCACCTTAAAACCACACATGGCCGCAGACGCCGGATTCGTGCCGTGCGCCGCATCTGGAATCAACATCTCATCACGGGCACCATCCCCCCTGGATTGATGATAAGCTTTGATCATGGCTACCCCGGCCAACTCCCCCTGCGCACCTGCCATAGGCGTTAATGAAACGCCTCGCATCCCAGTGATTTCTGCCAGATACTCTTGCAGCGAATGCAAAATTCTTAAAAATCCTTGGCTCTGATCAGCCAGGGCCAAAGGGTGACGGTGACTGAATCCGGGCAACATTGCCGCTTTGTGCACACCTCTCGGATTATATTTCATGGTGCACGACCCGAGAGGATAAAAATGCGTATCTATGGAAAAATTCAGTTGCGACAAGCGTGTAAAATGACGAACCACTTGTAATTCAGAACAAGCAGGCCAGCGCGGTGGCGTTTGGCGTAAAAATTCCGCAGGAATAGCATACGTGCTCGAAGTTGTTTCAGGCATTTGAGCTGATGCTGTTCGACCTGGACTAGATTGTTCGAAAATCAACATAATTTCCCTTCTGTTCGTTGAATGAGCTCTTTCAATTCATCACAGTGACTGACGGGTGTAAATTCAATCAGCTCGTAAGTCGCAATGTCTGCAAGGTGATAGGGATCTTCGTGCAATACGGACTCCAAATAAGCCCTATCTGTGGTAAGCGCCACAAGGATCCCACCCGTTCTAGGCTTCATAGGCCCAGACACCAAAAACAAGCCTTGTTTGTAGTGATAATCAAGAAATTCACGGTGCGCTTGCAAGTATTTATCAACGTCACTTAAACCCACTTGATACCTTAACTGGACAATAAACATGTTAAACCTCAAGCAACTGTTTTAAAGACTCGGCATATTTCAAAATATCAGCCTCAGTACGCATCTCTGTGGCACACACCAAAAAGGTGTTGGGCAAGTTAGGATAATGACTTTCTATCGCATACCCTCCAGCAACTCCCATCGACAGCAAGGATTTTAACAGAGGAAGTGTCGGTTTTTCACAGGTGAGCAGCGCTTCATGAAAATAAGGCGCTTGAAACACAAGAGCTACGCCACGAATAGCGGTCAAGGCCTCCACCAAAGCATGGGTATTATGATGACACTGATGAGCCACTTGTGATAATCCGTGGGCCCCCAATAAGCTCATATGTACCGCTGCGGCCGTCACCAGCAACCCCTGGTTCGTACAAATATTTGACGTGGCCTTGCCGCGACGAATATGCTGCTCTCGGGCCTGTAACGTCAGCGTAAATCCAGGCTTACCCTCCTTATCAATGGTACGCCCAATCAAACGCCCAGGCATTTGTCGAACATGATGCATCCGGGTACTGAAAAAACCAAAATATGGGCCACCTGAGGCCATAGGCGATCCAAAAGGCTGCCCCTCACCACAAACAATGTCAACGCCTTTCTGCCCCCAAAGCCCAGGAGGCTTTAAAAGCCCAAGCGACACCGGATTTACGCAAGCAATACTCACGGTTTGGTTCTGAAAAGCCCAATCGGTCATGGCATCAACTTGCTCCAAACAACCAAAAAAATTGGGTTGTGAAATCACCAAAGCAGTGATGTCCTCATGGCTGTATTGTTGAAGAACATCCATGGAGATAATGCCTTGCTCGCTATCAAAAGGAAGGGTGATGATCTCAATATGTTGATTACGAACAATCGTCTCCAACGTTTCTCGATAAAGAGGGTGGACCGTACCAGCCACCAAAACACGATTCGTTTTGCTATGACGATTGATACGAACAGCCATCAACACAGCTTCAGCGAGAGCCGTTGCACCATCATAAAGAGATGCATTGGCCACATCCATGCCGGTGAGCTCAGCGATCATCGTTTGATATTCATACAGCAGCTGCAAAGTGCCTTGACTGGCCTCCGCTTGATAGGGGGTGTACGCGGTCAAAAATTCCCCACGTGACGCAATGTCCCAAACGACGGCAGGAATGTGGTGCTCATAACATCCAGCCCCAATAAAACAGATCCCATTCTGATTTTGAGAAGCCATGTATTCCGCATGCTTTTGCATGGCCATTTCAGAGAGGCCTGAGGGAATGTGCTTTAATTCGCCATATTGCAACGACGTTGGGATTTCATCAAACAAAGACTGAATATGAGGCACTTTCAGCCAAGCGAGCATCGTTTCAGTATCTTCACTCGTGTGAGGAATATATGGCATGATCAATGCTCTCCGGCTATCTCAAGTTCGTATTGGGAAGCATTTAACAGCGTTTTCATCTCATCAAGGTTGCTCGCTTTGATTTTGACCAACCAACCCGCTCCATAAGGATCACTGTTCACTAGTGCTGGATCCTCATTAACCTGCTGGTTCACCGCAACCACAACGCCACTGATGGGTGCGTAAAAATCTGAGGCTGCTTTCACCGATTCAACCACACCCATTTCATCTCCCAGACTGACGCTTTGACCCACTTCTGGGAGGTCAACAAACACCATATCGCCTAACAACTGTTGAGCATGATCGGTGATCCCAACCACAACATCAGCCTCTGAACCATTCAACCACTCGTGCGTTTGAGTGAACTTTAAATGCTTAGGTATATTGCTCATGATATTCCTTTCTAACGTTTCACAAAACGAAGCCTACCCACTTGGGCCAAAACCTCTGCCCCGCGGATATCAACCAACACTTCAGAACCTGTACCCAAGGGGACTCTCGCAAAAGCGATGGATTTTTCCAAGGTAGGCGAGTATGTGCCGCTTGTGATGATCCCATCCGCTTGTCCTTCAACCAACACACGCTGGCCATGGCGCATGATACCGCGCCCCTCAAGCGTTAAACCGACCAATTTACGTTTTAGGCCCTGTTGTTTTTGAGAGAGCAGAGCGCCCATCCCGATAAAATGTCTGTCTTCAGGCTGCCACTTCACAGTCCACTCCAGAGCGGACTCCAACGGTGTTGT
>JAPLRK010000054.1 GCA_026399195.1 Legionellales bacterium | reverse complement strand
CTTCATTAAACTCAGGTCTGGGAGAAAATGACCGGTCTGGGTGACAATATTCATTCACCACATGAACCGGCATATCACGCTGCGCAATGCCTACTTCCATCCAAGCGGCTTTCATCGCATCCCAATTTTGCGCGGCAGACCACGCATCATAGCCAGCAAGGTAGCGCTGATAGGCTTCTTTGAGGGGTGTGAAACCAAAGTGTGCGCTGCGATGCTCTTGGCCTGCTTGGCTGTAAACCAAACCGATGGGTTGACCGGTTGCTTCATCGAGGCGCTCTATTTCATCGATGCGTGCTAACATGTACGCTTTCGTTTCATCATCCATGTGACGCTCTAGCATGCGGCACATGTGAGTATCTTTGGCCCAATACGCATACTCATAAGCAGTACAATTGAAAGTTCGGCCGGAATAATCGGTGAATACACCAGGGGTTCTGAGCAAGACTTGTTTATTGCCAGATGATGCCGTTAATAAAGCGTCGGCCTCGTTTTGTTTTCCCTTTGCCACACCAGGTAAAAATTGACGCATTTGGAATGTCGGATGTGCCCGGCACGCTACTTTGACCGCATCAGGCATTTTTTCAAATTGCTCATCCGTTATTCTTGCCAACAATGCTTCAGGTTCTATGTCTACATCACCTGCAACCCATTCATTCTTATGTGGTATCTCGGCGGGATGACCTGCAAATTCTTCACGAATACGGGCAAAGTAATCTTGATTTGCTAAGGTCGGCTCAACGATTTCCGCAAAATCTGTGCAAATAGCACCTTGGTGGGTAACAAATTTAGCAGCTTCTCCCGTGGCATCACAGTCCAATATCATAAAATCATCCATGTGGGGGTTTTCTTTGGTGGCAGTGACCGTTAGATAGGTTCGTTCAAATTTTTGTTTTATTGTAGCCACATCGGCGGCTTTTAAGGCGCGTGATAGTCCGAATTCAGTGGCATGGTCGTTGCAAAAAGCACAAAGCGGTTCTTCCACCCCATCACCTCTACTTAATACCTCCGATACAACGCGGACCAGTTCAGTGCTTAAATCATTCGATGCATCCAAAACTGCACCAAAGTTTTGGACGCTGATGCCGCGGGCTTTGCAATAGATATTAACAATGCCTAAGAAAAATTGCGTGAGAATCGATAAGCGCTCTGTTCGTTCATCGACAGCAGTTCCTGCAGGAATACTATAAAAAGGTGGGGTTGGAATGCTTCCCCATACATCAGGTGCACAAAAGCCTAATAGCGCATCCACATAATCCTGTGGTGTTGCGGGTGAGTCTTCATCAAACCCCATCAAGGCATCGATAGCGTCTTTAGTGGCAGGCGTACTATTTGTCTGTTGTGTAAAATCAATCTCTAAGCCTAACCATTGGTGGAATTTTTCCGTTAATACCCGCTGGATGTCTGTAAAGCTTGACGATGCGGGTAAGGCGCTTAATATAGCGCTGGTGACGCGTGCTCGTGGGTCAGGTTGTCCTATCATAATGGAGGGGTAGCCTACTTGCATTGCATTATACATTGCTGATTGCGGTTTACCACTGGCATCATTTTTACGTTCAATATTAAAGGCAGGATTAACAACATTGGATAGACGATCTTGTTCGCGGGGTCTTAATTGGATGCTATATAAATTAGAAGGTCTTGTCATGAGTGCCGTCATTGCATCACGAGGGCTATATTGCATGGCTTGAACGGCTTCTAGATAAGCGCCAATTTGAGCTAGCCGTGCCTCTTTAGCTATCCGCTGTGGGTTTTCTTCCTCAAGTAATAGGATATCGAATACCAGTGCATCTTTATAGGCATTCAATTCACGAAGTGCGCCACCATCAAAGAACTCTCTTAATGCCACGGTTGCTTTACACGTATTATCGGTACTGATTTCTTGTCCACTAACAACAGGCACCATCAGATGAACCTGATTGGTCTCTTGGTTGATAGTGATATACCTTGGTGCTGTCGGCTCAGTCAACGGAATATGCATGATTTATCCTCTAATTTTGATTTGATTCGTTATGATGATTATAGCAAAAATTTTGCAATGTGGCGTTTTATTGGTTTATAGCCATGCGATAGGTCTTGATGTGCCCGGGTGGGCTCACATGAGATCTCTAATTATTACTGTTTGAATGGAATTCATAGGGAGGTCTGGATTGTATCATTTTGGAAAAATGGCTAAAGTCCAGTTAAAGACAATCATATCTCCTGAGAAAAAGTACGAGTATAATACTCAAGCACGTAGGTGCACCACTTCATCAAATAACTTGCAAGAAAGCCCCTCATCCGCCCTGCGGGCCCCTTCTCCCCATGTCTGGGGAGAAGGGGATAAGGAATGAAGTTATTTCGGAAGTCCAATACAGGAGTCTTTACACATGAAACGATCTCGTTTGATTCTTATTTATTTGTCGCAAATGGTGTGGGCTACTTCAGCCCTTTCGGCGCCATCAGGCCAAGTCACCCTCGCAACCCCTCTGTTGGGAAATCGCACACTGACCTATGAGGAAGTGCAAGGTTACGCGGTGGTTGAAGGAGATATTCTCATTGCTAAACTTGAGTCGATGGCGCGCCCAAAAAAGTCAGTGATACAGGTTTTGGGGGGCTCTCGGTGGCTCTATGGCGTGATTCCTTTTGAATTAACGGAGGAACTTCCCCTTTCGACAAAATTGGCGGTTTTTGAAGCGATTACCCTTTGGCATCAAAAAACAACCGTAGAGTTCGTTGAATTGACCTCCAAAAATCGAGACAACTATCCTGATTATATTTCTTTTGTTCCCGCAACGGGGACTACTTGTGCATCCTTTGTTGGGCGTCAAAAAGGACGACAGACCATCTTGTTAGCGCCACGGTGTCATACGATGAATACGGTGCATGAAATTGGCCATGCTTTAGGATTATGGCATGAGCAATCTCGGTTAGACAGGGATAATTATGTGCATATTCTTTGGGAGAACATCGAGGAAGAGCACCAATATAATTTTAACCAGCATGTGTCCGATGGGCAAGATTATGGCGCGTATGACTATGACTCGATCATGCACTATGGCGCTTTTGCTTTCTCAAAAAACGGCAAAAAGACAATCATTCCGTTGACCGATGGGGTAGAAATAGGGCAACGTGACCATCTGAGTGAAAAGGATATTGCGGGTATCAACGGAATGTATCCTGCGGCGGATGGTTAACCTGGATGAGATACTGGAGTTTGGACCAGCTCTCGGGGCATATGGTTGACTTCCGGTCGGTTCTTCAAATATCCCTGTAGGCACTCGTAACCGATATAAAGGGCGGTAAAAATCAAAGCCGCTTGCCAACAGACAGCAAAGAGGGTCACGACCAACAAAGGCATCAATGTGTTTTTGGTGATGCTAATGAAGAAGGCCTGACGCGCATTTCTGAATTGTTCGAGCGCTTCGAACGTATCGCCACCTTCTTCTTGTAGCCTTTCTAAAATGAGCGTTTTTTCATGGTAGGCCCCGTAAATATCGGCTGTGACGTACATAGCAACAGCGATGGCACATACAAAATAAGACACAAGGACTGCTGCGGGCAAGGCGATGAGTAGCGAGGCTGTGAATCCTGAAAGCAACAAAACGGCGGCTGCGATATTAAATAAAAATGTGGCGTCTGCCGCCTTTCGGCTGATGTCTAGTTGTTTTAATTGCTCACTTAAGATGGCGCAATGGGTTTGGTGTTTGTTTCTATCTTCCTTGCTCAAAGAGGCATTCAGCAGTTGGGCCTCATGGTTTTCTTTTTCTTTGAGGTATTGTTCTTTTTTACACAAATACTCCATTTCAGCGAGTTTTCGGCGATAGATGAGCAGCGACACGTCGAAAATCAAAAAGCCTGCCGTCAACCCACCAGCAACTGGAGCCGCAATGTTGAATAAAGCCGCGTAATTGGATAATAAATTCACCGTTCCCCAAACCAAGTCATTGAGCATGGTGGGATGGCGCATATAGATTTCGTGTTTGAATCGTTGCGTGGCACTGAGAGAGAGCTCTTGTTTGGACGAGGGGAAAAAGGTATGTTTCACTATCATGCTGGCATGAATCATCAAACGAGCCCCAAAAAGGGCAACACTCAACACATTAAAAACCGGAGCTGGCGCATTGATCACGGATACCATGTCCTTTGCGTCTAAATGAATGCCAAGCGCCTGATTGAGTTTCTCAAACCAGAGTAAATCTTGAGCAGCAAGGACGGATTGTTTTACCACAAGTCGTGAAAAAGCCAAATGAAGTCGGCGGATATTGAAAAAAGCCACCCAATCACGAATTTTTGAAATATGGTATGGGACCGTGGAAAGTTCCACTAGATCCTGATGAATAGATTTTTGAAGGTGTTTTAATAGGGTTTCATCACCTTGCTCAGGTGATGGCAATTCTCCTTGAGCGCAACGCTTTCTGAGCATTTCGCTTTTGCCACGATACTCATTGGCTTTGCTACTTTTACCATAGGCCTCATAATGATTTTGCAACATCATGGAACAATAATAACAATAAAGCCAAAACGATTGACGATCATCGCCTTGTTTTTTAAGGCTCGAGAACATGTGATCAAACTCTTGTTCAAGCAGTATTCGATTGTTCGCCAAAAAGGGATAATTCTTGGATTCTGCGTGGGTTTTTGCAGTCTCTGGTGTTTGAATTGTTGCAAAAAAGCGTTGTTTGTCGGCAGAAAATTCCCTTGAGCGATCGGCGTAAGTCATAGTTGTACCTAATATGCAACAATTGAACGAATAGAAAACATTAACACTTTAGGGAAAATAACACAAGATTTTTTTGTATCTATTTTTTGCATATTGCTTATTAAACCGGACGGTAATCCTCAGAGCAGTCGCTCCTTGCGTGACTGATTCTCGACCACACAAATTGCTAAAAAAAGATTCTTGTAGTATGCTTTGAGAACACCATGCATCAAGGATGTGATTATGAAACGAATAGCATGTTCTTTTGTACTGTTCTTATTGTTAACGGGTTGCGGCGTTACAACCGAGGCTTTTGGTCCGCAATATAGTGGTTACACCGTTGGTTATGGATACAGCGGCGGGACCTCGGGTGGGCTTGTAGGCTATGGTAGCTATGGCGGTTGGGCGTCAAGTTACTATACGCCTGGGATGAACTACTAGGGCGCTAGTCCTTCACGCGGGAGATATACTCCCCTTTACGAGTGTCCACCTTCACCAATTCCCCGGTTTGAACAAACAGGGGGACGCGGACCACGGCTCCTGTTTCTAAAGTGGCGGGTTTGCCGCCGCCGCCGGAGGTATCCCCTTTCAGACCGGGATCGGTTTCCGTGATGGTTAAATTCACAAAAATAGGGGGCGTGACGAGGAGGGGTTCGTTATTCCACAGGGTGACCATGCAAATGTCCTGCTCTTTAAGCCACTGCGCGGCATCCACAACGGCGGGACCTTCTGCGGCATACTGCTCGTAAGTTTCGGTGACCATAAAATGCCAATGGTCGCCATCGTTATAAAGATATTGCATTTCAATATCAACGACATCGGCAGCAAGAAATGTTTCAAAGGCTTTATGTGTTCGCTCAACCACACGACCGGTTTTTAAATTCCTGGTTTTGATTCTGGTGAAGGCTTGCCCTTTGCCAGGTTTGACAAATTCAACATCTACTATATTGCACGGTGAATCTTCGACCATGATTTTTAAGCCATTTTTAAGCTCATTGGTATTATAAACGGCCATCAGTGTTCCCCTAGAGTTGAGATTTTTTGATAAATTCGTTACAGTCCGCGAAGTTTACCAATTATGATTCATGAATGCGAGATCCCATCCCTTGTTGGCAAAAAAATTTGGCTGAAGGTTTTTCCTCATCAACCGAATTGCTGCACCATTTGCAATTATCGGCATCAATGGCAAATGCTGATGCCCAAAAACAATTCAAAACTCGGGTGCCTCGAGGATTTGTTGCGCGGATGAAGATTGGTGATCGCTATGATCCCCTATTACTCCAAGTGCTGCCAGTGACAGAAGAGTTGGTAGTGACAGAAGGTTTTGTAACTGATCCTTTATCTGAAGCCACCTATAATCCTAAAAACGGGCTGATCCAAAAATACCACGGGCGAGTCTTACTCACCTTCACGGGTGCGTGTGCCATTCATTGTCGTTATTGCTTCAGGCGATATTTTCCATATGTTGACAATAATCCAGGTCGTGAGGGTTGGCGAGAAGTTTTGGATTATATTGCAAAGGACTCTGCCATTCATGAAGTGATTTTAAGTGGTGGTGATCCTCTTTTGGCAAAAGATGCGATGTTGTCAGAATTATTGGTGTCCCTAGATGAGATCCCCCATCTTCGCACCCTACGAATTCATACGCGACTCCCCGTGGTGCTACCTGAGCGCGTGAATGATTCTTTGATCAAGGTGTTCCTCGAGAGTAGGCTACAAAAAGTTGTGGTATTACACAGCAATCATCCCCAAGAGCTTGATGCGACGGTTGAAATCGCCTGCCAAACATTACGGAAGGCTGGCTGTCATGTGTTAAATCAAACCGTTCTTTTGGCGGGTATTAATGATAACGCGGGAATTTTAGTTGAGTTAAGTGAGCGTCTTTTTTCTTTTGGCGTTTTGCCTTACTACCTACATTTGCTGGATAAAGTTCAGGGAACGGCTCATTTTGAAGTGCAGACTGAACATGCGCTAGACATTTTTCATCAGTTGCAACGGTTGTTACCTGGTTATTTGGTGCCAAAGCTTGTTCGAGAAGAGGCAGGGTCCCCGCATAAGACGCTGGTTATCTAGCACAGTATCGTTCCAAGAGCTTTTCTTGGGCATTAAAAGGACCCTTTCGAATGGGTTTGTATGTGCCATCTCGCCTCATTTCCCAAGCCTCGTAGGTGTCTTTTAAGTAGGTTTTAAAGATTTCTTCTTTGACTCGTTTGCGACATTCTTTATCAAGAATGGGAAACATCACTTCAATGCGATGGTATAAATTGCGCTCCATAAGATCAGCGCTTGAACCATAAATGTGTTCTTCTTCGCCATAGCGAAACAAATACACTCGATGATGTTCGAGAAATCTACCCACAATAGAAATGACGCGAATGTTGTCAGAAACACCAGGGATCCCTGGGCGTAAACAACAAACGCTGCGGACAACCAGCGTTATTTTGACACCCGCCATGGAGGCCAAATACAAGCCTTGAATAATGGTCAGATCGGTGAGCCCATTCACTTTGATTATGATTTCGGCTTTTTGGCCATTGATCCCAGCGAGTCGACATTGTTCGATCAGGTGCAACAGATGTTTATGTAGGGTAAAGGGCGAATAAAATAAGGCCTTGAGCTTGATGGTTTTGCCAAGTCCTGTGAGCTGTTGAAAAATCATTTGTGTGTCTTCGGTGATATCAGGGTTTGCCGTTAAGAGACCTATATCTGTATAACGAGTCGCCGTTTCTTCGTGGTAGTTCCCTGTCCCGAAATGGACATATCTTTTGAGTTTTCCATAGTTTCGTCGAACCACCAAGGTCATTTTGGCATGGGTTTTAAACCCCACAACGCCATAAAGAACCAACACCCCCGCTTCGTGCAAACGACTGGCCAATTTCAAATTGGATTCTTCATCAAATCGAGCACGTAGTTCAATGACCGCGGTGACCTCTTTGCCAGCACGAGCGGCTTCAACGAGAGCTTGTACAATGACTGAGTGGAAGTGGGTACGATAGAGCGTTTGTTTGATGGCGAGAACGCTCGGATCAACCGCTGCTTGGCGGACAAAATCGACCACGACTTCAAAACTTTGATAGGGATGATGAAGTAAGATATCTTGTTCGTCTAAAACACTGAAAATATTGCGTCTTACCATGGGAAAATTGGGAAATTGAGGGGTGAAAGGGGGGTATTTCAAATCAGGTCTATCAATCTTGTCGATGGCACTGATGTAGCGCTGGATATTGACAGGCCCATCGCAATAATAGACGTCCTCGTGGTGTAATTGGTATTTTTGTAAGAGGAAGTCGGTGATACTGGCCGGGCATTGTTTGTCAATCTCAAGGCGCACTACATGGCCATAATGGCGGGAAAAAAGCTCGCGCTGAACGGCGGCGGCCAAGTCTTCTACTTCCTCGTCTCGTAAAAATAAATCACTGTTTCGGGTGAGTCTAAAGGTATAGCATCCCTCAACGACCATCCCTGGAAAGCAACGGTGGATGTGGGTAGTAATGATGGATGACAAATACACAAAATAACTGCCGTCAGCACAAAGTTCTGAGGGTAGATGGATGATCCTGGGCAGGGAACGTGGCGCATGGACCACCGCATAACGGATGTTTCGGTCAAACGCATCTGTTCCACTTAATGCGATGAAAAAATTTAAACTTTTGTTGAATAAGCTGGGAAATGGATGAGCTAAGTCGAGGGCGATGGGACTGACTATCGGTAAAATTTCATTTTTGAAGTAGTGATTCGCCCATAAATGGATGTCTTCGCTCCAGTCGTCCGCGTCATAAAAACAAATGTTTTCTTTTTGCATGGCAGGCAATAGTTTGTCGTTGAAAATGTTATAAAGCTCATCGATGAGGAGATGCGTTTTTTTGCTGAGTTGACTTAAGATCTCTTCGGGAGTTAGGCCATCAATGCCGGGCTTGGTTGAAGCGACGGCTATTTTTTCTTTTAAACCGGCCACGCGTATTTCAAAAAATTCATCCAAATTACTGCTGCAGATACAAAGATAGCGCAAACGCTCAAGTAGCGGAGTGCGGGGATCAGCCGCCAATTGTAAAACGCGCTCATTAAAAGCAAGCGCTGTGAATTCTCGGTTGATGTAATAGTCTGGGTTATCTAGAGAGATCATCATGAGATCCTAGTGAACAAAAAAAACACAAATTGCGATAAATCCCATGAATCCCCAAATGGGTGACAATTGTAAAAAGGTGAGGGCTAAAAAGAACAAGAGGCAAGCCAAAGTGAGCGCAAAGGAATAATATGCACCCATCACACCCTCCCCAATAGAATAGGTGGCTGCGGCAAGCAAAGCAAGTGCGCCATATTGCACAGAAACCATGATTTTTTTAGACATGGGACTAGGATGACCGGCCAGCCAAAAGTATCCCATAAAGGTCAAACATAAGCCGGGGATGTTCAAGGCAGCAACAGCGAGCACTAACCCCATCACGCCGGCTGCTTTATATCCAATCAGAGCGGCCAGTTTGACGCCGGTTAGGCCTGGGAATAAAAAACTAGTCCCAACCATGCCAATGAACTCTTCTTGACCCACCCAATGGCGATAGGTGACAGCCTCATACTCCAGCAATTTCAGCATCGAATTCCCGCCGCCCAATGAGATGAGGCCAATTTTCCCAAAGCTTATCAGGACCGCGATGAGCGAGTTAAGATTCATGGCAAAGCACTCTTCAGAAAAGTCACATAATCACAGGCTTCGGCCTTTCCAAGTAATTGTTTGGATATGGATTCAACAAAAGCCAAAGCTTTGGATTCGAGACATAGACTAAAATAGGGTTTGTGGTTCACACAAAGACGAGCCAATTCTAATTTTGTCTCGGGCGTAGTGCCTAGACGGTAGATGAGCGCTTCTTTCACAACGGTGATTGTTTTGCCCTCTCGATGTATCCGTGTCATCAGCGATTGGGCGTCTTCTGTCGTCCCGTCTGGATGGAGAAGGGTCTTTGTACCCGCGTCAAGTTGGACCTTTTTCCAAAAGCCAATCGCCTGGTTCTGTTTCATAAAGAGGGGCTTATAAAACAAGTTGTCTTCGCGAATTTTGAGATTATGTTCCCCATCCGGCAACAGATAGTAGGTGTCTTCTCTATGTTTGATACGGTAGTGAGAAAGTTCAAGAAACCGATCGTCAAGTCCAATGAGCGTGATGATCTCAGCCTCAGGCCAAAAATATCGACACTCCCATCGCACACCGTCAATGAGGGTCAAATCGGTGCTCGAAATCTGTAAGGGAGGCTCCTTGTTGATTTCAAAATTCCAAAGAAGGCGTTTGTTCATCGATTTCAATCCTTGATTTCTTCTAGTCTAATCCAATGGCATGTCGATGTCAGTTGATTTAAAAACGGTTCCTCTTTCAATGCATCCATTGTATGCTAATCAACATTCAAAATAACCTAAAAGAGCTTTTGAACATGGCCATTCTTTTTACTTGCTTATATGTGATTTTTTCCCTTGTGGTCGTCTATCGGGCCATGAATGCTTTGGTTTGGGAGGTTGGTAGTGCCTGTTATTTGCTGGGGATTACTTTTTTCATAGGATGTTCTTGGTGGGTTGGCATTTTGCTTTGGGTAGGTCTAGGCTCTGTCGTTTTGTTGTTACGGGTTTTGCCGGTTCGTTACGCGGTCATTGATTTTATTTTTCACCGTGCTGCAAAATCAATGCCCAAATTATCAAAGACTGAAGAAGAAGCCTTGAATGCAGGAGATACCTGGATCGAGAAGGATATTTTCAGAGGTACGCCAGATTGGGAAAAATTGGCCAGCATTTCAACGTCTCTGACCGAAGAGGAACAGTCTTTTCTAAACCATGAAACAGAAACGTTATGCGCGCTATTGAATGAGTGGGAAATAGGTCTTGCTTACGATTTACCGCCCGAAGTATGGACTTATCTGAAAGACAACGGATTTTTTGGTTTGGTGATTTCGAAAACCTATGGTGGCAAAGGCTTCTCAGCACGTGCGCACTCCGATATCGTCAGTAAAATTGCCAGTCGATCACCGGCGGCGGCGGTCACCGTGATGGTCCCTAATTCTTTGGGTCCTGGTGAGTTGTTGCAGCATTATGGGACTGATGAGCAAAAAGAGTATTATCTCCCGCGCCTGGCCAAAGGGATTGATATCCCATGCTTCGCCCTGACGGAGCCCGAAGCCGGCAGTGATGCCACATCCATTCGCTCAGAAGCCGTGGTGATTGAGAAAAAAATCGCCGGGAAAAATGAGCTTGGATTGTTGCTCACCTTAGAGAAGCGTTGGATCACTTTGTCACCCATTGCAACTTTGGTGGGCCTTGCGGTTCAATTAAAAGATCCTGATGGTTTGCTGAAAGGTGTTGGTTCGGAGGGAATCACATGTCTTCTCATTGAGAGCGATGTAGACCATCTTGAAATAGGGAACCGCCATCTCCCAGCGGGCCAACCCTTCATGAATGGGACCATACGTGGAAGCAATATTTTTGTTCCCATCAACAGCATCATTGGGGGCCAAGAACAGGCAGGACGAGGTTGGCCGATGTTGGTTGAGTGCTTGTCCATTGGCCGCTCTATTTCGCTGCCAGCATTAAGTGCAGCAACTGCCGCCATCTCTTATGTGACGGCTGGTGCGTTTTCGCGTATTCGACGGCAATTTAATGTAGATATTGCACAGTTTGAGGGGATCGAGGAAAAATTAGCTGAAATTGCAGGGTTAAATTATCTGACGACAGCCACCCGATTATTAACAGTCGCTGCTGTCACTTTTGGTAAAAAGCCTTCTGTGGCATCGGCCATTACCAAATATTTTAATACGGAGCTCGGAAGAAAGGCCATTAATGCAGCCATTGATGTTCATGGGGGGCGTACGGTCGTTCTTGGGCCGCGTAATTACTTGGCATCTCATTATCAAGGCTTACCCATCTCCATTACGGTAGAGGGTGCTAACATCATGACTCGGAATTTGTTGATTTTTGGACAAGGATCTATGGCGTGTCACCCCTACATTCGGGATGAGTTTTATGCGATTTCAAAACAAGACAAAGAGGCGTTTAGACAATTATTTTGGCAACATATCAGCTACTTTGTGCGCAATGTCTCTAAAACGGTAGGTTGTGCTTGGACTTCGGCTCGATGGATAGCCGTTTCTGCCAGCTCACTGAAGAGAGAGCATCAGCAAGTGGAACGGTTGAGCTACGCGTTTGCTTTTTTATCTGATTTGTCTCTGATGACATTGGGTGGTGATTTAAAGCGTAAAGAGCGCTTGTCGGCAAGGCTTGCGGATGCGATGTCTTATTTATACATGGCCATGGCTGCTCTACATCATTGCCAACAAAATGAAGATCACCTAAGCCATCAACAACATGCAGCATGGGCCGTTTCTTATTGTTGTTATCATGCACAAAAAGCGATGATCGATTTATGTCACAATTTTCCATCACGATTTTTGGGGATCATAGCACGATGGGCTGCTTTTCCAATGGGGCAGAGCATGCGGTATCCCACCGATCAACGTGATCACGAATTGGCTGCGCTCATGACACAAAACAATCCTTTTCGAGACAGTCTTATTCAATCAATCTATGTAGGTAGCGGTGAAGCGGAACCTATTGCTAGAATGGAAAATACTTTACAATTGATCTTAAAGCATGAGCATATGTTCAAAAAGTTCAGTGATTTAAAACGGTTGTCACCTAAGGCGTTAATAGAAAAATGTGCTCAAAAAGTGGCTCAAGGTGAGCTGACGCAACAAGCGTTGGATGATTTGATAACCCTTGAGAAAGCACGATGGGATGCGATTCAAGTGGACGAGTTTTCCTTTGAGTCGATGAAAAAGAAAGTCTTTGAATCCGTGATAGACTTGCAGAAAACCCCCTTTGATTAAGGAGTTGTTGTGTCCTCAGAACCACCAGCCCAAATGCCTAGTTCAGACAGGATTGTCCAGTGCTCCCTATTGGCGACCACAGCCGAAGCTGCACGTTATTTTGTCATAGCCCTTAAAAAGAAAGTAGCCGATTTTATCACCGCCATCAAAATGAGCCCTGACGAGGCACAGTCTCTTCACCACCTGGTACACGTGGTCGACGACTCCGCAAAGAGCATTGAAAATGCTCAAACAAGCAGCCAAAGCTTCTGGACAGGACGTCCTCCTGTGAGAAGTATTCCTGGCTTTACAGGCAGTGAATTAGAAGCTGCGAATAAAGCGTGGGATGCAAAACATGGACCACAAGTGGTTGTTGTGGATTTTGGATTTGGGGTGACAGATCAATCGGAATTTGTCAGAAGTTACTCACATGAAGACCAATTACATGAGCCTGAAACCATTGAACAAATGGACAGATATTTTAAAGCATGGCTTGATACAAAAGGCATGGTTTGTGACACCGTGGAGGACGGCGACAATGTAAAGGCCATCATCAACATGAAGTTAAAAAATCCTAGAGGTCAAACAGTGAAAGCTAATCCTGTGAACTTAAGGAACGAAATTTCGTCAAGTTTCTCGGAGTATGTCAAATCACAAAAACAAAATTGTCAGGTCAACAGCCAAGATAGATCAGCAGAACTTGCGCCAGCTCCCCAAGCTGAAACTACCACGACCACCGGCGGGGGTGGTGGTACTCTTTAGGATCGATTGGCTTGTTCCAAACGGTCAGCTGTGCCGATATCAAGCCATTTTCCCGTATAAACCTCTCCACTGGCCTGTTGCCGATCTGCTGATCTCCGCAACATGGGTGTGAGTGAATAGCGACCAGGGGTGCTCTTAGCAAAAAAATGTCGGTGATAACAGGCAATGCCGGAAAAGGTGTAACGTTTGTCTGAATTTTCCAAGTGGTGTGTTTCTGACAAACCGAAATCGCCTTGCTCTAAGTAGGCTGGTTTGTTGATCAACACCAAGTGGGCTAGACTTTTTTCAGGTCGTTTCAGTGATGCAAACGGAAAGTCGGTATAAATATCCGCATTCACGGTGATGAGCTCGGCGGTATCCCACAGAGACAATGCATTGACAATCCCCCCAGCTGTTTCTAAACCGCCCGGAGGCTCTGGAGAGTAACAAATTTCAACGCCAAAGCGCTCACCAAAGCCTAAATGCTGACGAATTTGGCCGCCAAGATAGGCGTGATTGATGATCAAGCGCTCAAAGCCCGCATGGGCTAAACGTTCCACGTGATATTCAATGAGCGGGATGTTGTGTACCGTGCACAAAGCTTTGGGTAAGGTATCCGTTAAAGGCCGCAGTCTATCCCCCCTGCCTGCAGCTAAAATCATAGCCGTCTTCATGCGGGCGATTTCTCCGAGAAGGAGCAATGTACCCTATGCTGCATCCATTGTGACATAGCCTGTAATTTGGGATGGTTTGACAAACAAGTCATCACATACCGAAACGTCAACGGCAAATCGTTGAGATATGCCGCTTTGTGATCCCGTAAATGCAGACGACAAAAAATGCCTAAGACTTTCAAGTGACGTTGTAAGCCGCACAAGTCAAAAGCGATGATAAAGTCTTCCAATGAGACGTTGAAGGCTTGTGGGAGCTGATGATAGAACTCTGTGAGCCAGCAAAGGACTTGTTCACGAGGCCATTGGATATAGCAGTCTTTCAATAAGGAGACCAAATCATAAGTAAAAGGCCCGGCCATGGCGTCTTGGAAGTCAATCACACCAAGTTCTAGGGGATCTTCTTTGCAGATCATGATGTTTCGAGCATGAAAATCTCGATGGATGAACACTTGGGGCTGTAGGGCCAATTGGGTGGTCAGCCAAAAGAAGGTTTCGTTGAGGAGATGGTCTTCTTGTTGGGTGAGCTGTAATCCCAGATAGGCCTTTAAAAACCATTCACGAAATAAAGACAACTCTTGGTGCATATGAGCTTTATCAAAAAGAGGCAGCCCTTCCGTTGGGCATTGTTGCATATGGCGCAGCGTTTCCATGGCCGCAGCATAGAGCCCGTTGGCCGTGTCAGGGGACAGCGCCTGGATGAGCAAAGTATCCCCTAAGTCCTCAAGAAGCATAAATCCAAGGGTTTTATCCACGGCATGAACTTTAGGGGTATGGACGCCTTTCCGGGCAAGCAAATGCCCAATGCCAAGAAAAGACGCAATGGATTCCTTTTCTGGTGGGGCATCCATCACCACATAACTGAGTGGCCCACAAGTGAGGCGAAAATAGCGCCTAAAGCTGGCATCCCCCGCGAGTGGCGTGAGGGTCATCGGAGTGGTTTTAACGTGTGGTTTTAGCCACGAGTTGAGTTCGTTTTGCCTGATGCCCATGTTATACTTTCCGCCTTTGCGAGTTGTTCATAGTATATCCTTTTATCATTCTCTGTGAAACTGGATTAGGAGCATAGGGCTTTTTGGATGTGTTGAATTTTAAATATACGCTGTTACGAATCGCTCTAGGACTTACAAGTTTGTCTTTGAACAGCCTAAGTCTTGCCGGCGTGGTTATCCCTATTGAGGCGTGTGTAGCGGCAAAAGAAAGACCATTAACCCCATTGTCTCGTGAAAAAATCGCACGTTGTTTAGGTTGGCAAGCCGATGCTTCGTCTTCCATATGCCATGGAACCTATCTCTCCACGGTCATTGATCCCCTCGCGGATGCTGATGAAATTCAAATGGTCGCTGATGACGTATCCCTCTTTGCCAACGGCCGATCTCGCTTAAGTGGCGCTGTGGAAGTTCAGCAAGGAACACGTCTGATGTATGCCAATACGGCTTACATTTATCGCGATGAAAAAGCCAATACCATCACCAAAATCGTGCTCTTGGATGGCGTTCGATTGCTTGAGCCTGACCGATTGATGCTCGCTCAAAAAGCCATCATTAATCCTCAAGATAAATCCGGTCATGTGGAAAATGTTCTTTATCGAATCAATACCGGTCGGTCGGAAGCTAACTTGCCTGCTTGGGGGCGTGCGAGTTGGGTTGAGCGTTTTCCGTCTCACATAGACTGGATGCGTGATGCTACTTACACCACGTGTCCGCCAAAAGATCTTTCCTGGGAGATTGAGGCCCGAGACATCACCATTGACGACGATGAAGGAAAAGGGGTGGCCAAGGATGCTGTGTTGCGTATTGGTCGTTGGCCCGTGCTTTATACCCCCTACCTTAGCTTTCCAACCACGAAAAGAAGGAAATCTGGGTTTTTAATGTCAACGCCTGGCTACTCCAACGTGGGTGGCTTTGATTTGGCGATACCCTATTACTGGAACATAGCGCCAAATAAAGACGCCACCATCACGCCACATATGTATACCCTGCGAGGGTTGATGATGGGTGGAAACTTTAGGTTTTTAACAGATCATTCTACCGGCATCATCGGAGGAGCGTTTTTACCAAAGGATAAGGCTTATCAACAGTTTCTGCTAACCAACCAGACGCAATTTCCGAGTCTTCAAGGCCAATCCAGCAACAGGTGGTCTTTGCTATTCCATGAAACCAGCGCCTTGACTCGTGATTTACAGATGGACATTAATTTTCAGCAAGTCTCTGATGATTATTATTTGCAAGATTTCAGCAGCAACCTTGCCGTTTTAACTGAAAATCAATTGTTGAGACAAGGCGGACTGACCTATACCACGGATCATTGGGTGATGAGTGGACAAGTTCAAAGCTACCAAACGATTCACCCCATTGATCAATCCCCCATTGCAAATATTTATCAGAGATTGCCTCAACTCATGGCGCGTGGCACTTACAATGAATTACCCTTGAACGCGAACTTCAACATCTTAGGTGAATTTGATTATTTTCAATGGCCTGCCAATACGCTTTCGCAACCCCAAGGCTCACGCTACCATCTCGCGCCTCAGTTATCTTTCCCCTTGGTCAAACCCTGGGGTTATGTCACACCTGCCGTTGAAGTGGTCGAAAACGATTACGATGTGAACTACATCGGCGGGAGCCCTTCCAATAGGTTTCAGCGAACGATCCCACGTTATGGCATAGATTCAGGCTTAACCTTTGAGCGACAGACGAACAGGTTCACTCAAACGTTAGAACCACGTCTTTTTTATCTCAATGTGCCCTATCATAATCAAACAGCGATACCCGATTATGAATCAGCGTATATGATTTTTAATCACGATCAATTGTTTCGCACCAATCGGTTCTCAGGCTTTGATAGAATCGGCGACACCCATCAGCTGTCTTATGCCTTAACCTCACGCTGGCTGTCACCAACGGGTGAAGAGAAGGCGAATCTGTCCATTGGCCAAATTCGCTATTTTGCCGATCGGCGCGTTGGGCTTTGTTATGGGCAAATGGGTTCTTGCGTGGATAACCCCTTATTCTTGGGTTATTTGTCGCCATTGGCCAAATCCTCACCGATAGCCTCGCGCGGGGTGTATCAATTGAGCCCCACTTGGACGGTGACGGGAGATTATGTATGGGATGTCTACACGCATGGCACCAATAATGGGAATGTTAATTTTCATTACCAGCCAGCGACCAATCACATCCTTCATTTTGGATACACCTATCTGACCGATGGAAATCTCCTGCAATTACCTTCGGGCCTGATACAAAATAACCCCTTGCATCAGGCCACGGTCGCGTACGCATGGCCATTGTCCGAGCAGTGGAGCAGTCTTGGTGCTTATAGTTATAATGTGAGTAAAAGCTATGGAATGATGGGCTTTTTGGGGGTGCAGTATGACAACTGCTGCTGGGCGGTACGCTTAATGGGTGGCCGAACCTTTCAGAGTTTAACCCCTGACGCCATCACCCCACGGTATAATAACAATGTGTATTTGCAAATTGTACTGAAGGGGTTAGGCTCCGTGGCTTCGAGTGATCCGGCTACTACGATTAGTACTTATCTTCCGGGGTTTGTGAATGCGTTTTAGAGGCTATACTGCACGCGGGCACAATCTGAAGTTTTAACAGTTTTTATCACTTGACAAATCACATAGCAGCTCACTGATGAAGCCCCCATATTTGATCTTTATTATCACAATTATGGTTAAGTTTGTTAAATTTGCACAAAAATAAGCCACGCCTAATGGCTGATGTTGTTATTTTATCGCTTGTATTTTGATGAAAAATGACCTAAATTGCTGCTATTTAAACCTAGGCAAATCATCGTGAGGAAAGAGGCATGAGCATGCGAAAATATTATGGGTTGATGTTGCTTTTGATGCTTGGTTTTGCGGGACATGCGCAGCCCTTGGATAAGGTGGTTGCTGTTGTGAATGATAATGTGATCACGGCCAGTGAGCTTGATGCGCAGGTTGAGGTGTTACGTCAACAAATCATGGCCAAAGGGATGCAGCTACCCTCTGACACCGCGCTCAAGAAACAGGTCTTGCAACACCTGATTGACGTGGACTTGCAGCTTCAGTTGGCTAAAAAAAATGACATCACCATCGATAATACGGATTTGAATGAGGCCATTGCAAAAATTGCTGAGAACAATAAGCTAACGTTGACCCAGTTGCGAGAAGCCTTGTCAAAGCAAGGCCTTGGGTGGGAAGAGTATCGTGAAAATATCCGCAAGGAAATGCTCATCGGTAGAGTTCAACAAAAGGCCATAGGTCAGGACGTTGTGATTTCATCTCAACAAATAGACTATTATTTGAAAACATTTGAGCATGAAGAAAAAACACAAAATCAAACCTATCACTTACAAAACATTGTGGTCCCCTTGCCAGAAGCCCCTTCCTCAGATCAAGTCAAAAAAGCTTCAGAAAAAGCGCACGCTCTGTTGGTCAAGATCAAACAAGGGGGCGATTTTAGCCAACTGGCCATTGCAGAATCCAGCGGTGAATATGCTTTAGAAGGCGGGGATTTGGGGGATCGTCATTTGGCAGAATTACCTGAAGTGTTTGCGAAACCGGTGATGGAGATGAAAGTGGGTGAAGTGGTCGGCCCCATTCGGACTGGGAATGGGTTTCAACTGATTAAGTTGATAGACGTTGGGGGTGGAAGCGGACAGCACCAAGTTCAGAAAACCCATGTGCGCCATATCTTATTAAAGCCGGATGCGAACATGACGCCTGATGAAACGTTGAAACAAGTGAATAATTTATATCAGCAATTGCGATCGGGCAAAGATTTCGCGCTGATGGCCAAACAATATTCTCTTGATGCAGCTAGTGCAGTCAAAGGAGGCGATTTGGGGTGGGTGAGTGCGGAGGAGTTGGTGCCAGCATTCGCCGAGGCGATGAATGCGTTGCCATTGAACACGGTGAGCAAACCCGTGCAATCGCCTTTTGGTTGGCATTTGATTGAAGTTTTAGAGCGTAAATTGGTGGATGATTCTGCCTCTTTTCAGCGTCTTAAAGTAAGACAAGCGCTTCATCAACGTAAATTTAATGAAGCAATCCTTAATTGGCAGCAACACCTTCATACCGATGCGTACGTTCAAATCATGGACAAGGAACTGGCGTGAAACCACTGCTCTTGTGTAGTGGTGAGCCCGCCGGGGTGGGGCCTGATCTTTGCTTGGCACTGGCAGGCTCCCCTCACCCATTGGTGGTTTTGTGTGACAAAGCGGTGCTTGCCTCGCGTGCGCGCCAATTGGGTCGAACGGTGATTTTGGAAGATTACCAAGAAGGACAAAACCCAACGATAGCGCCACATCATTTGACGGTGCTATCGATGCCAAGTATGGCGGCCGTAGTCCCTGGGCTACTCAATGTGGCTAATGCTGAGTACGTCTTGTCGATGTTGCGTGAAGCGACCAAAAGATGCCTGGCGGGGGAGTTTTCAGCGCTTGTCACAGCACCCGTTCATAAAGCAGTTTTGAATGAAGCAGGGTTTGCCTTTTCAGGGCATACTGAATTTTTAGCCAAGGCATGTCAGGTCAAGCAAGTGGTGATGCTGTTGGCAAGTGAAGCGATGAAGGTGGCTTTGGTCACAACGCATCTCCCGCTCTCAGAAGTTCCGAAAGCCCTCACAATCCCATTGATTGTGGATGTCACGAGACAGCTTTACCGTTCGTTACAGCTCGATTTTGGAATAGATCGTCCGAAAATTGCCATGGCTGGGTTAAATCCTCACGCTGGCGAGGGGGGCTTTTTAGGTCGAGAAGAGATTGAAGTGATAAACCCTGCCTTACACATCTTAAAAGGGTTGGGTATCGATGTGGAAGGCCCAATGTCTGCTGATACGATGTTTGTTGCAAAAGCCGAGTCCGTAAAAGATGCTTATGTGGTGATGTACCATGATCAAGGGTTGCCTGTGCTGAAATATTCAGGGTTTGGGCGAGCCGTGAACATCACTTTGGGCTTGCCCATCATTCGAACTTCTGTTGATCATGGCACGGCTCTGGCGTTGGCGGGTACGGGTTTTGCCTCTCCTCAAAGTCTGCTGTCTGCTGTGGATATGGCGTCAACCTTATCTGAAATACGAGCTCTAAAGCCATGTCACTCCTTAGCCTGATTGCAGCGGTGGATGAGCGGGGTGGATTGGGTAAAGATAATCACCTGCTGTGTCATTTACCTGCAGATTTAAAACATTTCAAAGAGACGACGCTTCATAAACCCATCATCATGGGGCGAAAGACATTTCAATCAATAGGTCGTGCGCTACCAGGCAGATTAAATATCGTCTTGAGCCGAGAGCCTTTTCTTCAGTTGGAAGGCGCCACCGTGGTCGATTCTCTTGCTCATGCGATGGCCTTAACGGTGAATGAGCCCGAAGTGGTGGTTATTGGCGGTGCAGGGGTTTACGAACAGGCCCTGCCTTTGGCGTCACGAATTTATCTTACGGTGATTCATGCGGAATTTGAGGCGGATGTTTTTTTCCCAAAGATAGATTTGACCCTATGGCATTGTGGTGAGACCGAAGAGAGGCCTCGGGATGAGCTGAATCCCTTTGATTTGACGTTTTATCGATATCAGAAGTAATTTCAGAAATGGATTGACAAGCCCCCGGAACTGAGTAGAATACGCGACACGCTGCAAATGCGCTGTTCATTAAAAACTTAGAAGACAAACTGTGTGGGCGCTCTGATAATAAGGGGTGCGACAAGAAACGAAAGAAGTAACAGTAATAAGACG
>JAPLRK010000061.1:732-26570 GCA_026399195.1 Legionellales bacterium | reverse complement strand
TTTTTTTTTTTTTTTATTTTAGCATGTGATAGGCCGTAACAATGGCTTCTGTTCCAGTGGTGCAAGCAGAACTATTGGTCGTTTCTTGTCCTCTAAGCGCTAATGTCCCGGCTATTTTAGCACTGACGGCACTGCACATAACTTGTTCAACAATGGTGCTGCCAAGACGAGAAACTTTCCCTTTTTGAACTTGAGACATTAACTTGTCAATAATTGTTTGCATACCGCCAATGCCCGTTCCAATAATTGCGCCGGTATCCCAATCAACGTCTGAATTAGGAGAGATTTTTGGTAAACCTGCATCTAGCCAGCAATCCATCCCGGCAATGCCTGAATAAATCATGACGTCATTCATAGCCAGTAATTCTTCCTCTGAAAAATATTGATGCTTTAGTGTTTCAACTTGTTCTGGAACGCCCCCTACCTGGCATCCAAATTTTAATTCATTTAATTTCTCTATGTATCGAATTCCAGATATCGAATGACGTAAGGCATGTTCATACGCTTCAATCCCATGCCCATTAGGAGCTAATACACCTAATCCGGTTACAACAACTCTATCCACGCTTCACCCCCATTCCAGAAACTATACCTTCTGCGACAAGGTCATTGTTTTCTAAAAATAATTTGACTTTCGTTTTCAGTTTCATCTTGCGGTAATAAACTTTTTCACCTTGTACTATGACTGTATCACCAGGAAATACGGGTTTATAAAACTCAATGTTGCAATCGGTAAAAAGGGTTGTCCATTGAGATAGTTCATCCTTTTTGGAGATCTTTGATTCAAGATAAAGTCCGAAGGCCACTACGCCAGTTTGCGCCATGGTTTCAATTAAAATTACCCCAGGAGTAACGGGATCGTTTGGGAAATGGCCTTGATAGAAATATTCATCCCATTTGAAAGTATATTTGCCAATAATGTGATCATTGTCTACCTCTACGATTTCTTCAATGAAACGGAATGGCTTCTGTTGGGGGAGGAGTCTCAAGAGATCATTAGTCGCCATACATCCCTCCATTGACATGAAAAACCGTGCCGGTACAGTAATTTGCTTCGAGTGCAAGAAAACGCACCATCTTTCCGATTTCTTTGGGTTCTCCTAATTTATTGAGAGGAATCTTTTTCAACATTGTTTTAACAACATCAGGTGGCAGATTATTTGTCATTTCGGTTTGGATAAATCCAGGAGCGACTGCGTTGACAAGAATATTGTAAGGGGCAAGTTCAACGGAGAGCGTCTTTGTTAAATTAATAATGGCAGATTTTGTCATCCCGTAAACAGATTGTCCAGCATTGCCGGTTATCCCGACCACACTTGAAATATTTATAATTCGTCCTCCTTTTTTTCTTATCATCCCTTTGACTAATTTTTTTGTTAATAAGAAGGTACTTTTTAAATTCACATTAAAGACTTTTTCATAGTTGCTCATATTAGTCATCAGAAAGGGGGCGTCGATAGTCATGCCAGCGTTATTCACTAAAATATCAACTCCTCCCAAGGCCTTTATTTTAGTCACTAATTCATCCATTTCAGTTTCGTTGGAAAGATCTGCCTGCAGCATAATTGATTCAGGAAGCGCCTTATTTAATTGTATGGCCTTTTCTTTATTGGATCCGTAGTGAATAATAATCTGGCACCCATGAGCATGTAATTCTCTTGCGCATGCCTCACCAATTCCTCCTGAAGCGCCCGTGACTAAAGCCATCAGTTTGGGTTGAATGTGTGTGTTCATCGTTTAATCACTCCACCCATACTATTAGGAGATTGATGAGGATAATCTGGATATTGAATATCGCTGAAAATACCTACTTTAGCATCGGAAATGGTATAAATAAGTTCATTGTCCACGTAGACTTTGCCGGATCCTATGATGAGATAAGTGCCATGAATTTCGGAATAACGTCGAACTTCCACGTCATACGTGACCCTTTTATTGTGGGGACGAATTTGACCAAAAAAGTCAACTTCTTTACAACCCAAAGCGCGGCCTGATCCCAATGCCCCTCGAAAAGCACAATATATTCCTAGTAATTGCCATATTGCATCTATACCGAGGCAACCAGGCTGAACTGGATCAGTTTTAAAGTGACACATAAAGAACCAATCATCTAGCTTAATATCTTGTTCAGCAATAATTCTTCCCTTTTTTCCGTTATGCTCAATTTTGGTAATTCGATCAAACATCAACATTGGCGGAATGGGAAGGGTTGGCACTATTCCAGGAGAGTCAAGCAAAAGATTTTGATGGCCTAAAGAAATTATTTGCTCCTTTGATAGGTGAGAAAGATTTTTAAAATCTTGGTACGATATTTTCATTTTGTAACCTCTATTATTAAACCACCCCAGGCAAGACCTGCACCCACAACGGCTAAAATTAACCGATCCTTTGGTCTCAACTTATCCTGATTCATAGATAAAACAGACATGGCCCCTGCAGCACCACAATTTCCAAATTGATCTACATTAAATAAATGACGCTCATTTGAAATCCGGGACATATTACATATAGAGCTCAACATTAAGTAATTTGCTTGATGCCCTATAAAATAGGTTTTTTCAATATCATCTTCTGGGATTAATCCGCGAAAATGCTTTATTAATGCATTTGATTTTTTTATTGCAAACGTCTGAACAGTTCTACCTTCCTGAACAAAATGCTTCATGATAGGAAATTTTACTTTATGAAAGGAAGAAGGAGATGATGAGAAGTGTGTGTGAGTGATACACATTTTAGAAGGTATCTTCGTGGAAACAATCATGGCGGTTGAGCAATCACCCCACAAAACGGCCGAACTGCGATCCGAGTAATCAATGAATCGCGTGTTATTTTCAGGCGTCACAATTAAAATATAATCAGGCAGCATTTCAGGGATCATCATGTTGATGAAATTTAGTTGTGCAGCGATCGTGGAACATGCCGAATTGAGATCAAAACTCGGACATTCGATTTCTAGAGCACAGGCAATCATACATGCTTCTGGCGGACAGGTGCTCGCAGGAGTACAACTGCCTGATAAGATCAATCGGATATCGGATTTATTGATTTTAGCCTGCTCAAGGGCTTTTTTGACTGAAAAAACAGCTGTTTGAGCATTTGTATAAAGAGCGGCTTCTAGCGCTTCCTCGGGCCTTTGATTTTTGGTAAGTTTAATATATTCGAGAGGAAGAACTGTCCGTCTTGTTTCAATTCCAACGCGCTCCATGATCCATTGGTGATTAGTCCCGATGTCGAGATTTTCTAAAAATGAATTATCAATTATATTTTCAGGATGAAAATGTCCAATCCCATGTATGTATATCAATTTAAAATTTCCATTTAGTACCCTTCGACAATACATATCGAATTGCCACTTTTAGCTCACATTTAAGATGATATAGTCATACAAGCAGCGAGTGGTTGTGTTAATTTAGCGCAGAATATACCATATTGTTTACAATAAATCAATTTTATAATCACTTGAACAAGGGTGAAAAAGGGATCATATTGAACGGGTTCTGTGAGTCGAGTGGCTTTCAAACTGATCCCCGTTCTTATTGTTGCATCAGCGATATAATTTATGACTGCTGTAGTTGTTTAGAATACAGAAGTATAGATTCAAACAAGGCGCAGATAAATATCGGAGAGATCTCATAGCTGTTTGAGAGTGCGACATACGTGGCAAATTGTTTGGCTTCTTGTTTGACATCAGTGATTTTTAAATTCAAATCAGCTTTGATCTGACCTATTTTTTGAGATAATGATTGTCGTTCGGCTAATTTTTGAATGATACTCGCATCTATTGCTGCTATCTTTTGTCTTAATTGTACTAGGGTCAGTGGGATCATGATCTGCTCATCCTTACCCGGTACTGCATGATAAAATCCATTAAAACTTTATTTTGATCCCATCAGGGTTTCAAATTCGATGAGGGCCTTATTTGGATCTAAAATGTGTCGCTGTTCGGCACAGTATATATCATGTTCTGGTTAGGGATCAATTCCTAAGCATTCCTAACAGAGATTCTGGGCGAACCCATTTATGGCCGTGTAGAACCTTCATGTGATCAAAAAAATCATTTATGGCCTAGCCGGTTAAAAAAACCTCATCTATCACAGTTCACCTCACACCAAGGAGGCTCTGCATGCAAAAAAAGAACAAGGAATCAAGTTAGGTAAGCCCAAGGGTACCATACAGAAAAGTAAGTTTGACAAAGACATTGAAAAGATCCATGAATTATTAGATTATGGTTTATCGGGTAGGAAAATCGCAAAAGTATTAGGCTATACAAGCCATATTGCACTTAATACCTACATTAAAAAACGAAATTTAAGAATGCAAAAGGATTGAAATATTGAAATCAATAAAAGATTGCATATCAAAAAAAAATATTGCACTTATTGCTTTGTCTACTTTAGTATCTCAAACATCACTGGCCGATACTTCGCGGTTTGTTGGCTCGTTTAGTTTGGGGCCTATCTGGACTAAGAACATACCGTCTCAAACATTTTTTTTAGCACCTGACTTAGAAAAGACCTATACCACAGGTAAATCGTCAACAGCTTTGTTTGATGGCTCGGTCTTTCTTGGCTTGCAGACTCCAAACAAGGGGCCTCTGTCGTTGCAATTAGGCGGTGAGGTTTTGGCGACTAGCTATAGTGCTTTTTCAGGAAATATTTGGGATGATGGTAATCCTATTTACAATAATTTCACGTATTCTTATCAAATTCAGCATACGCATTTAGCTGCAAAAGCAAAGATGCTTTATGCGATAACAGATCGCATATTGCCTTGGTTAAGTAGTAGTGCAGGTGTAGGTTGGAATCAAGCAAACAACTTCATTGATAACCCTACGAATTGTAATACTGTGATAACTCCTTTTTTTACTAATCATACACAGACCTCCTTCACTTACACCGTTGGAACAGGAGTACAATATGCGCTCAACCTCCATTGGCAATTAGGAGTTGGTTATGAATTTGCTGATTGGGGTAAAAGTCAACTAGGAAAAGCTTCTGATCAGATATCAAATAATCATTCGACTATAAATCATGTATATGCAAATGGGGTGCTATTCAACTTGACTTACCTCGCCTAAGGAACGCTGATGATAACAAAAAAAAGTAGAATTTTCTTAATAGTAAGCATGCCTTTCATGACATTCAGCGTCTATGCACTACCTATGTGGACATTGAGTCCATTAACGCAAACAACCATATCAACATCACCTAATGTGCCTGTCATCATTCAGTATGTCGTCACGAATCAATCTGAACGGTCTCGTACGCTCGCTATGAAGCCAATTACTGGAATAACGCAGAGTACCAGTGCAGGATTTTGCAGCTCTCCTTTCACGCTCGCGCCTCATCAGTCATGCACATTGACTTTGTCAACCAATGGGATTGCGTCAAGTTCCTCTATTGAAGGCGGGCCGACGATATGTTTAGCGAGCCCCAATGGTAACCCTAACCCCAATCAGTGTTATCAACCCTGTGGAAAAGATAACTTAAATATTTCGTTTACCTCAGGTCCATTATCCCTTTATCAGAGTGATTTTTCAGCAAACCTTTGGAAATGTCCAATCAGCGACACGGGTGATATTAGTGGAGGAGCATGCGCTCAGCTAACGAATTCACCGCCATTTTCCTACACGGACAGCTCGACTTTTGGAACGTTTTCAGGTGCCACTTATACTTATGTCGGCGATAACACCACCAACCTATGGCAATGCCCAATAGATGCTTTGGGGAACTTTTCTGGAAATTGCACCTCGTTAAGCAATACCACCCCACCTGGCTTTAACGTTACGTTTGATGTGACGTTTGCAACATTTTCAGGTAACACTTACGCATATGTTACAGACAATTCGAACACATTATGGAAGTGTCTAATGAATGCTACTGGAGGGTTTAGTGGCGGTTGTACAGCCTTAACTAACTCTTCAGGAGCAGGTTTTCAGTCAACAGAGGGCGTAACTTTTATGACTTACTCGGGGACCACTTATGGTTATGTAAGTGACGCTAGTCATCGATTATGGAAATGTCCAATGGATGAGAATGGGAACATTAATTCAGGGGCATGTACTGCATTAACCAATTCGACAGGCTCGCACTTTGTCTCTACTTCACAAGTTGTGTTTGCCACATTTGCTGGTACAACTTACCTCTATGTTAATGATGATACTTCTACTTTATGGAAGTGCCCAATCAACGAATCGGGAGATATAACGGGTGGTGCATGTGCTCCCTTAGTCAACATTAATGGAGGGTTTGCTTACTCAACTAGTCTATCCTTTGCGATGTTTTTAGGAACAACGTATGGATATGAAGGTGATGCTTCAAGTAACTTATGGAAATGCCCCATGACCACAACAGGTGATATCAGTGGAGTGGGTTGTACTGCATTAAACAATTCGACAAGCACTGGCTTTTCAGGAACAGATGAATCGGTATTTCGAGGGATTTAAAAAATAAAGATGGTATGTGTTGACAAAAAACTGCGATCCTAACATCAATGACTTGAAACAGTCCGGAAATTTCGACGGTTACCGACTACAACCCCTGACCGCTTACTATTTTCACTTAATGACTCGTTTTTGCTTTGCAAGGAGCGCTTATGAAGTATCGTTTTTTTCTTTCGGTAGCAACAGCCGGTGTGTTGGGAAGTACAGCCTTTGCCGGCACCATGGGGCCTGTTATTCCCTCTAAAGACTGGCCCTGGGTTGCTTCGATAGCCGCAGGTCCCATTTGGGCGAGGGGTGGTGAGACACAGACTTTTTATTTGGCGCCAGAGATTGAAAAGACCTATGTGGCTAGAAAAACCACCAATGCTATTGCCACGGGCGAGCTGTTTGTTGGAATACAAAAATCATTGGCTTCCCAATGGTTTGGGCAATTGGGATTGGCGGCCGCCACTATTGGCAATGCCAAACTGCAGGGTGTGATATGGGATGATGCCGACCCTCAATTTGCTAATTACAGCTACCTTTACAAAGTACAAAACACTCGCGTAGCAGTAAAAGGTAAGCTGTTACTTGATAAAGGCTATTGGTTCATGCCCTGGGTGAGCGCTAGTCTTGGCGTTGGCTTTAACCGTGCCCATGATTTCACCAATACGCCTTTGATTTCTGAGGCGCTGGCTAATAACTTTGAAGACCACACGAAAACCGCTTTCACCTACACGCTGGGTGCTGGGGTGCAAAAACCCATCAGCGAACATTGGCAATTGGGGGTTGGTTATGAGTTTGCCGACTGGGGTAAAAGCGAGATGGGTCGCGCTTTGGGGCAGACCATGAATTCAGGATTGGCCCTTAATCACCTCTACACCAATGGGGTTTTGTTTAATTTGACATACATTGCATAAGGACCGCAGATGAACGGCAGAACGTTTATTCACAAAATAATGATAGGTCTATGGCTTACATGTGCCATGGCTTTGGTACATGCAGGAGCGCCTTTATGGACGTTTACCCCATTAACACGAACAACCATCCCAGTCGCGGCGAACGACATCGCTACCGTGCGCTATCAAGTCACCAATCAATCCAGAAAGACACATACGTTAGCGATGAAAGCCATTCCTGGCGTAACGCAAATCACTACGTCAGGGAATTGTCCAACTCCCTTTGTTTTAGGCTACCAGCAATCGTGTACTTTGAATTTATCTATTAACGGCAGCGCTTTAAAAGGGCGTGTCAATGGTGGGCCTATCGTATGTAGCCGAGGTAATTCAAATCAATGCTATCAACCAAGTAGCGCCAACAGCTTACGCATTGTGCTTCTGGAAGCGACTGATAAGACGATCGGACTTTGGCACGAAACGACGCCATCTGCAATTTGGGGTTTTGTCAACAACTACCAAACCTTTCTTAATGGTGATGGGAACACCAACTTAGGGTTTAAAGCTTACGCCGCTGATTACGTAAACTTCATCGGAAATCTCAAATTGGCTGCCCAAAAGCATGGTTTTGGCTTGGGCCCGATCTACTTTCAGGGTGGCGACCCAGGTCCCAATGATTGGACCAACACACCGAGTTCTAATAATGCGTTTAAGTACTTAATTCCGAGTCCCGCAACGGGGGAACGGCCAATGATCAATCAGTACGTAGTGGAACCCCTCCAAAAGCTGGGTGTCCGCCAGTTTGGCTTGGTTGTCAACCTGAACTCTTGGAACGGAAGCGAGTGGACAGCTCCCTGGGGCTGGGTGCCCAGTGCTTCTGATCCAAGTCCCCCGACAGGTTTACCCCTAAACGTCAACCCGAGCGCCATCGACCTGTTCAAGCTCCTTTACGAACTGAATCAGGAGCTTAAGTCATCGTATACCAGTCAAAACATCTCGTCGGACAATCAGCTTTACATCACGCTACTCGGCTTTGACAATGAAGGCTTCAGTACGGTGCCGCCGCCCAACTCATGCGTACCGGCGAGCTCTAGCGGATGGGTAGTGAACTTGCTCTGGAACACCTATGTAAAAGGTGAAGGTTTCAGTAACGCGAGCACACCCCAGTGGGGTATCACGGGGCAGTCCCCGCCCTTCGAGGACTTTTGCCACGACGACAAAGGTTATCACCCTGTTTCTGAAAGCCAACGTGAGTTTGCCTTTGTCGAATATTACCACGTTCCAGGTGAAGCAAATCCTGTGTATACCTTCGACCACCCTGGCTTCGTGCCATGTACTTCGCCATGGACTGGCGTTGTGCTGAACAGTTCCGATGTTCAATGCAACGTGGGTAGCGAGCCGTACTACCAGATCGCTTATGGGGTCGTAACGCCGTCCTTCAGCAGCAGTACTGTAGCGGGGATGACGCGCAACATTCCTGCCGACCCAACTGATATCTACTTACAACCTCTCAATGGATGGAGTGATATTTGGAACGGCATTTTGCAGAGCGAAGTCTGGCAACGGACACCCACCAAAGGCGCTCTAGAGCAGACATTCATTCAAGCGGCTTATTCAATGCTGAATGCGGGTGATAACTTGACGACGCTTTCACAATCATCCCTCTACTGCACGGGTGGGTGCGAGGCAGGAGCAGGTACGCCGGTCGAGGGAACCCAATGGATGCTCTCCATCGAGAATTTCTCCTCATCCTATCGGACGGTGATAAACCCGAGCCCAACTCCTCAATCGGAGTACATCTCGACCACCGCAGTTGATACGCAGACTCCCTTCAGCAGTATCGCGCTCAAATACGGACCCAACCTACCCTTCGACGTTACAACTGACAAAACTCAATTCATTTTGAGCCATCCTACGACGGCCTCAGGAACCTACGAAGCATTTGGCGGGTGGGGTGTCGACAATCTCGTTGCATTAATGGAGTACATGAGCCAGCAGAACCCACTTCTGAATAGCTTCATGATTTACGAGTATGCGTTCGTACAATTGAACGACACAACCCCTGCCTAAACGGTAGGGGGTACTGTCTCTGGTTTATCTGGGATCTTCCATGACACCAAAAGAATCTAAAAAGCCTGTTTCTTCCCAAGCATTTTTAAAAGGTGATGAACCTTTTCAATGGAGATTATTTTGCGGTATAATGTCTATAGCATAAAGCGCCAATAACATGTCATCGGCCATTCTATACGCTATACTGTGCGTGGCCATAAAATCAAGAGAGTCAACGTCATGAACAGATTTGAGGATCATTTATGGGCATTAATTTTAGGCGGCTCTAGTGGCTTCGGCCTAGCAAGTGCAAAGAAGCTTGCCTCACTCGGAATGAATGTCTTTATTGTTCATCGAGATCGTAAAGGTTCTATGGAAAGAATCGGGCATGAATTTGATCACATTCGAAGTTACGGAGTCCAATTAGAAACGATGAATATGAATGCCTTGGATGCTGATGATCGTAAAAAAGCAATCCAATCTTTAAAAGATTGTTTGAATATTAAAAACAACCTTAAATTATTGCTTCATTCTATTGCATATGGAAATTTAAAATCAATAGCTCCTTCTATACCAGAAAATAAAGCCGATTCTGCTATAAATCAACTCGCTCGAAAACTAAATCTTGATGTCTCGTTATTGTCGCATACCATCAGAGATCTTTTTTTGGAAGGTGTTGATGAACTTCATTCTTTACAGGTCGTTAACTACCCCGAAGCCCTATTAGAAAAAGAGGATATGGATCAGACCATCTATAGTATGGGAACCAGCCTACTTGATTGGGTTCAAGATGTTTTTAATCATAAACTTTTTGCCAATGATGCAAGAGTCCTTAGCTTAACGTCTGAAGGTAATCAGATTGCATGGAAAGGTTATGCAGCAGTTTCTGCAGCTAAAGTGGCCTTAGAGTCGATTTCTCGCTCAATTGCTGTTGAATTTGCTCCTCACGGCATTCGCTCGAATATTTTACAACCCGGAGTAACACCTACACCAGCCTTAAAGTTAATCCCAGGGTCGGAAAATATGAAGGCCGTTGCAAAGCTAAGAAATCCTTTTAAAAGATGTACTACGCCTGAAGATGTAGCCAATGTTGTTGCGTTGATGTGCTCAGACGAGGCCGCATGGATCAATGGAACAATTATCAGAGTAGATGGCGGCGAATCCATTGCGTCATTCTGATATATCCACAGATTCTGTGGATAACTTTGTGTTTTTACGGATGAAGACTGTATATAACCTTTGTTGTATTGAGGTGGGGTATATCTTGTCATAGGTTTTTTCACTACAATATCTCTTTTATCAAATTTAGACCAATTATGTTTAAACCGTTGCCTCTCTTTATTGGATTGCGTTACACCAGGGCTAAGAAGAAAAATCATTTTGTCTCTTTTATTTCATTAAGCTCCATGATGGGGATTGGGATGGGTGTGATGGTCTTGATCACCGTCCTTTCAGTGATGAATGGGTTTGATGATGAAATACGAAAACGCTTCTTTAGTATGGCGCCTGAGATCACCATCACAGGACTGAATGACAAAATTGTGGATTGGCGGTTTTTAGAACAGAAACTCAAAAGCACACCTGGGGTAGTCTCAATAGCCCCTTATGTGGGCGGGCAAGGGTTGTTAACCCATGAAGGGCAAGTCGTTCCCATCGTTTTGACGGGTGTTTTACCAGAGCTTGAAGAAAACATCACTCATTTGAAGGACAAATTATTGTTGGGAAGTTTAGCTAACATTCAACCCTTTGGGATCGTGTTAGGCAAAGGATTGGCCGTGAACTTAGGCGTGATGGTGGGGGATAAGGTCACCATCATGATTCCAGAAGCCACAGTCACTCCGGCAGGGATGATTCCTCGCTTCAAACGGTTTACAGTTGCAGGTATATTTTCTGCAGGAACTGGGTTTAATTTTGACACAAAACTGGCCTTTATTCATCTTGAGGATGCGCAAAAATTAATGCAGCTTGGCGATGCTATTTCAGGACTGAAAATGAAAATCATGGACATTTATCAAGCGCCAGCTATGAGTAAACAATTACAAGATGAGCTGGGTGATGACTATCAAGTGGGTAATTGGACGCAACAGTTTGGTGCTTTTTTTCAGGCGGTTAAAATGGAAAAAACCATGATGTTTTTGATTTTGATGTTGATCATTGCTGTGGCTGCTTTTAACTTGGTGTCTTCTTTGGTGATGGTGGTGAATGATAAGCAATCGGAAATCGCTATTTTACGAACTATTGGGGCCACACCTGCGACCATTTTATGGGTTTTCATTGTTCAAGGAATGATGGTGGGCGTTGTAGGGACGTTGCTTGGCTTGGTCGGCGGCATAGCTCTTGCCACACATGCCACCAATATCGTCAATGCTTTGCAATCATTCTTCGATGTTCATCTTTTATCCTCCAGCATTTACTTTGTCGATTATCTTCCGTCTAAAATCTTGTGGCATGATCTCTGGCAAATTTGTGCTATTGCGCTGCTCATGAGCTTCATCGCGACCATTTATCCGGCATTTCGTGCCTCAAGAACTGTGATTGCGGAGGCGCTGCATGGTGAATGATGGTATTGTTGTTGCATGCTCACAATTAAGCAAGTCTTACCATGATGGGACTACGTCTGTTGAGGTGCTCAAGGGGATCGACTTTTCGATAAAATCTGGAGATAGAATTGCGATTGTGGGACCGTCTGGTTCGGGTAAGAGTACCTTTTTGCATCTGCTGGGGGGGTTAGACAAACCTACTGGGGGCAAGGTCTATCAACAAGGGGTCGATTGGCAAACCTTGTCAGAAAAGAAGCGCTGTCAATTGCGTAACAAACAATTGGGGTTTATCTATCAGTTTCATTATTTGCTGCCTGAATTTTCAGCGCTTGAAAATGTCGCGATGCCTTTACTTTTGGGTGGAGAGTCCGTCGATGCGGCTCAGAGCAAAGCTGCTGACATTTTGGTCCATGTGGGGCTTGGAGCAAGAATTCAACACAAACCCTCTCAGTTATCGGGAGGAGAGCGTCAGCGTGTGGCGATTGCTCGAGCATTGGTTCATCAACCCCATTGCGTGTTTGCTGATGAGCCCACTGGGAATTTAGACCAAGCCACCGCCATCAAAGTGTTTGAAATGATGTTGGACTTGAATCAATCCTTCAAGACAGCCTTGGTGATCGTTACCCATGATAGGCAATTGGCCTCTAGGATGGATCAGGTGATGTCCCTGCAAGAGGGACGGTTATCTGTTGATTAGGATCCTTAGGCCCTAATACTCTGCATGTCCAGGCGTTCTGGGGAATGGAATGACATCTCGAACATTCGAAACGCCGGTGACATAGCTCACCAGTCGTTCTAAGCCTAATCCAAAGCCGGCATGAGGGACAGATCCGTAGCGGCGAAGATCCCGATACCATTGATATTGGTCTTTATTCAATCCACAAACATCCATCCGTTGATCTAAAATCTCCAAGCGCTCTTCGCGTTGACTACCGCCGATGATCTCTCCAATACCTGGCGCTAAAACATCCATAGCAGCTACTGTTCGGTGATCATCATTGACCCGCATATAGAAACTCTTAATTTCCTTGGGGTAGTCGGTGATGATCACCGGTTTTTGGCACAAGGTTTCAGCCAGGTATCGTTCGTGTTCTGATTGTAGATCTAATCCCCATGAGACGGGATATTCAAAATTCTGCGGGGCTTTTTCTAATGCGGTGATGGCTTCGGTATAAGTCATCCTGTCAAACTCCGCAACTGCCATGCTCTCAAGGCGTGCAATGCAACCTGGTTCGACGAATTGGTTGAAAAAAGCCATATCATCCTGACACTCACTCAAAACCGTTTGACATAAATATCGTAATAATGCCGAACTGAGATCACAGATATCACTCAAAGAGGCAAAAGCCAACTCCGGCTCTACCATCCAAAATTCAGCCAAATGACGGCTAGTGTTTGAATTTTCGGCACGAAAAGTAGGTGAAAAAGTATAAACTTTCGACATTGCCAAACAGTAGGCTTCAATGTTCAGTTGACCGGAAACGGTGAGAAAAGTTTCTCGCCCAAAAAAATCCTTTGTAAAATCAACTTGTCCCAGAGGATTTTTAGGACAATTGATCAAATCCAAAGTACTGACACGGAAAAGTTCGCCAGCGCCTTCACAGTCATTGGCGGTGATGATGGGGGTATGGACCCAAAAATACCCTCGTTTATGGAAAAAACGATGTATCGCTTGGGATAAGCAGTGCCGTACACGGGTGACAGCGCCGATGGTGTTGGTTCTTGGACGTAAATGAGCGACTTCTCTTAAATATTCAAGGGTATGGCGTTTGGCCTGAATGGGGTAGGTGTCTGGGTGTTCAACCCAACCTACAACAACCAGGTTCTCAGCTTGAAGTTCAAAACTTTGCCCGGCCCCTTGAGAGGCAACCAGTTTACCTGTGGCAATCACTGAGCAACCTGCCGTAAGCTTTAGAATCTCTGTTTGATAATTGTGACAGGTTTCAGGGGCTACTATCTGAATCGCTGCAAAACAAGAGCCATCATGTAAACTGATGAATGAAAAGCCTGCCTTCGAATCGCGCCTGGTTTTCACCCAGCCACGAACTGTGACGATGTCGTCAAGTTTGACCTCACCTTCTAAGCATTGTTTTACGGTATTGCAAATGTCTGTCATGGGAAACTCCGGATAATGAGGGGGTGATCATACGCGGTCGCTAAGCATTAGGCCAATTGAACCTCTGGGGCTGCATCTGCGAAGGCATCAAGGGTTAAACAATAGTCATTGATTTTGCTGATCAGAGGGTAGTTGTTCATAGGAAACTGGAACCGCTTGGCATTATAAACTTGAGGGACGAGACAAATATCAGCGAGGCTTATCTCATGACCATAGCAAACATCCATCTTTCTGATCACCTGCTCTAATTGTTTTTCAAGTGCATCAAAACCTTGTTTAAGCCAATGATGGTACCATTCATTCACTTTTTTTTCTGATGCTGAAAACTGGTGTTTTAATTGTTGCAGAACACGAAGATTATTTAATGGATGCATATCACAAGCGATGATCATGGCTAAGCTTCTGACTTGAGCCCGACCCCATGGGTTGGGTGGTAGTAACGCAGGTGTTGGGCTGATTTCGTCGAGATATTCGATGATGGCAAGAGATTGACTGAGAATATGGCCGTTTTCATTTAGCGTGGGAATCAACCCTTGAGGATTGATTGCGAGATAATTTTCTTGATGGTGTTCTCCCCCATTCTTAGTAAGATGGACAGGAATCGATTCGTAACTGATGTTTTTATAATTTAATGCAATACGAACGCGATAACATGCCGTGGAACGATAGTAATCATAAAGTTTCATGAGTTGTCCTTCGTCGTTTGGGAGGGGCAGGGTAAGACTTCTTGTTCAATGGCGCCGAAGAGGCTTTGTCCATGTTCATTTCTCATTTCGATGCAAATGACATCACCATAACGCATAAAAGGTGTTTTAGGTTCGCCAACAGCAAGTTTTTCTAGCATCCTTTTTTCGGCGATACACGACGAACCCTTGCTACGGTCGGTGTTGGATACCGTACCCGAGCCAATAATGGAGCCAGCACTCAACTGCCTGGTTTTGGCGGCATGTGCTATCAGTTGTGGAAATGAAAAAGTCATGTCAACTCCTGCATTGGGTTGACCAAATAACTCACCATTCAAATAGCTATACAAAGGCAAGTGTAAACGTTGTCCGTCCCAATGTGGGGCTAGCTCATCTGGTGTGATTGCAACGGGTGAAAAGCTGCTGGCGGGTTTGGATTGAAAAAAGCCAAATCCTTTGGCGAGTTCATCAGGGATAAGATTTCTCAATGATACATCATTAACCAACATGAGTAATCGGATATGAGATTCGGCTTCAGAATCCGAAACGCCCATCGGAACATCATCAGTAATGATGGCGACTTCAGCCTCAAAGTCAATCCCGTACGCTTCATCCGCCACGACAATGGGATCCATCGGGCCTAAGAAAATATCTGATCCCCCCTGATACATCAAGGGATCGGTCCAAAAGTTGCTCGGCATTTCAGCGCCTCGGGCGAGTCGTACCAACTCGATATGATTCACAAAAGCACTACCATCGGCCCATTGGTAGGCCCGTGGAAGTGGTGAGGACATTAAAGTGGCATCGAAGGTAAAAACGTCACGAAGTTCGCCGGCATTGATCTGTTGGTAGATTTGATTTAATGGTTGCTCGAATTTATCCCAGTTCTCAATGGCAAGTTGCAGGGTTGGTACGATGTGATGTACCCCAATGGCAACCGTTAAGTCACGACTGACGACGCATAATTCCCCGTCTCGACCATGTGAGCTTTTTAAGCTGGCAAGTTTCATAAGGTACCACGCTTGACTTGGTCACGTTCAATGGCTTCAAACAAAGCTTGAAAATTGCCTTCGCCAAATCCTTCGTTGCCTTTGCGTTGAATGATTTCAAAAAATACCGGCCCAAAAATGTTTTCAGTGAATATTTGTAACAACAGCCCGCCGGAAGGTTCACGGTCACCATCTATTAAGATACGACCTGCTTGAAGTTTATCTAGTGGTTCTTGATGCCAAGGAACTCTGTCATGGATGGTGTCATAATAGGTATCCGGGACATCTAAGAAGCGAACCTTCTGTTGCTTTAATTTTTGAATGGAAGTGTAAATATTGTTGGTGCTGAGGGCTATATGTTGTATGCCTTCACCATGATAGGCCTGTAAAAACTCTTCAATTTGGGATTGATCATCTTTCGATTCGTTTAAAGGAATTTTGATTTTCCCACAAGGGCTTGAAAGGGCTCTACTGATGAGCCCGGTCAACTGTCCTGTGATATTAAAAAATCGAATCTGATGAAAATTGAAAATGGAGATATAAAAATCCGCCCATTTGTCCATGTTGCCGCGAAATACATTATGGGTCAGATGGTCAATAAAGCGTAAGCCTGCATCTTGTGCTGGATGCGAGGGGGTTTGTTTAAAGGAACCTAGGCAGTGCGCAAAAGGGAGATGAATATCATCGACAAAATAGATGACACTGCCTCCAATGGCCTCAATAGCCAAAAGACGATGTTGGATGGATGCGTCATCTTTGAATGGGGTGGCCCCGTGAGCTATGGCATATTCAAAAGCTTGTTCGGCATTTTTAACTTTAAACCCCATAGCACAGGGGCCTGCGCCATGGACCTCGGCATGTCGGAAAGCTTGCGAATCTGTGGTCGCATTGATGATGAATTGGATTTCTTGTTGTTGATAGAGTGTGATCTCTTCATTGGAATGACTCGCGACCAAGGTAAATCCCATCTCTTCAAATTGCTTTTGCAGCGTGCGTCTGTCGGGACCTGAAAATTCTAGAAATGCGAAACCCTCTAAGCCGCAGGGATTGTGATGGTTGTCCTTGTTCATAGAGGGATCCTTATACATGCCGTTTAGAGCAATACCCAATTTTTGGCTGTACTAAAAAAAGTCCATCGGCTATGGCTAAAAGGCTTGTGAAAACTCGGTCATCGTCTTTTATCCGTAAATTAAGCGCTCGGATGTCACGAGTTTGAGCACTCAGATCTTCTGGATCAATCACGTTGCCTTCCCAAAATATATTATCAATAGCGATAAGCCCTGTGGGTGAAATCAATTCTAATGCTAATTCATAATAAGTCAGGTAATTGGTTTTGTCAGCATCAATAAATATAAAATCAAAAAAACGCCCCTCCTGAAACAACTGTTTCATGGTAACCACTGCGGGCGCCAAACGACAATCAATGATCTCGTCAAGTTTTGCGTCTGTCCAGAAAGGGCGCGCAATGGATGTCCATTCTTCACTGATGTCACATGTGATCAAATGCCCATCTTTGGGCAAAGCGATAGCCATGGCTAATGCACTATAGCCCGTGAAGGTTCCTATTTCTAAGACATTCTTCGCCTGAATCAAGCGGATCAAGAATTGCATAAATTGAGCTTGTTCTGGAGCGACTTGCATGATGGCTAATGGAAGTTTTGCCGTTTCCTCACGCAAGGCTTTTAAAACGGGATGCTCATGTAAAGACACATCAAGCATGTAGCGATATAAGGGCTCCGTCAGATTCAAATGTTTCATGATAATTTTTCTTGGGCCATGGTATCGGCGATATCACTGGCCGGACGATTTTCACGTAATGAACGCTCAAAAATTTGCATTAAAGAGGTCCCAATGCCATCGATTCGTTCCTTCATCAGTGAGAGCGGGGATTGTAAATATTTACAAGTCGCATAAACAAGCCCACCAGCATTGATCACATAATCAGGAGCATAGAGGATCCCTTTTGTGTGCAGAGCTTGGCCATGGTAGGTATGAGCCAGTGGATTATTAGTAGCACCTGCAACAATGGTGGTTTGTAACTCAGGAATGGACACGTCGTTGATGATGGCGCCTAGAGCACAGGGTACAAACACATCACAAGGAATTTTGTGGATCTCATCTGACGCGACAGCTTTCGCACCCAGCTCCTTCACCGCACGCTCGACGAGAACCGGATTCATGTCCGTTACGGTTAAGCGAACCCCTAAAGCGTGTAAATGACGGGCGATAAGAAAGCCGACATGTCCCAGCCCTTGTATGGCCATATGCAAACCGTTGAGAGAGTCTTTCTTGAGTTTAAAAGAAACTGCGGCTTGTATGCCGCTGAGAAGCCCTTCAGCAGTAGCGGGTGACGGATCGCCGTGTTGCGTTGATAAACTGGCGACATAGGGCGTATGTTCAGCGATGATGTCCATATCAGATAACTGGGTTCCACTATCAAGCGCTGTGATGTAGCGACCACCCAATTCATGTACAAACTCACCAAAACGATGCATATAGGCGGTTCTGTCGTATGATGTTTGCGGTTCAATGATCACTGATTTCCCGCCACCAATGGGTAAATTGGCCAAAGCGGCTTTATAACTCATTCCGCGAGCGAGTCTCATGGCATCCCATAAGGCGGTGAGGGTATCGGGATAATGGATGAAACGACAACCTCCTAAAGCGGGACCAAGCTTTGTCGAGTGTATCGCCACGATCGCTTTCATGCCGGTTTGGACGTCCACTTTCATATGTAAGTCACCAAAACCATGGGCCAAGGCATAGTCTAAAAAATCTTGGGTTTTCATCGTGTCAACGGACATCATTGGATAAGCTCCATAAAAAAAGTGAAGCACCTGTTATAGACGCATTTTGTGATTAAATCAATTCGTGAATTGGTGTATACTGTGTTCAGCGATAAATTAATGATGAAGAAAATAAAGACAATATGACGAAACAAATCATTGCTCACCGAGGCGCTACAGCCTACGCCCCTGAAAACACCTTAATTGCTTTCGAAAAAGCGCGTGCAATGGGTTCTCAAATGATCGAGTTTGATGTCATGTTGAGCGCCGATGGTAAAGCGTTTGTGTTTCATGATGATGAATTGAGAAGAACCACGAACGGACGGGGCGAATTTGCTCTGACGCCATCAGAGGTCCTTCATCAATTGGATGCGGGTCGTTGGTTTTCAAAATCACATGTCTCTGAAAAAATCCCGACTTTGCATGACGCTATTCAGTGGTTAACCGCGACAGGGCTACATGCCAATATTGAGATAAAGCCTAGTCCAGGACGTACAGAAGAGACGACGATTGCGGTATTAACACATATCAATCGATTTTGGCCTGAAGATAAAAAGTGGCCATTGATATCTAGCTTTGATGGGAAAGCATTGGCTTTGTCTCGATCAATTGTTCCTGAGATTCCACTGGGATTGTTGGTGGATGAGTGGCGAGAGGATTGGATCAAGGAAGCGCAGGACTTGCAGTGTGTCTCTGTGCATCTCAGTCGACGTTGTGTCAGTGAAAAGCGAATCGCTTCTATCAAAAATCAAGGGTATGTGGCTTATGTCTATACGGTTAACTGTAAACGCCAAGCTGAACGATTGTTTCGTTGGGGGGTGGATGCTGTGTTCAGCGATTATCCGGATTTATTGTCATGAAGCGAGGGTGGCTTTTTGTTCTTTTATCCTTGATTCATCTCACTCTTTTCGCAAAGCCCACTGAGATTGTTTTATGGCATTCCATGGCGGGTCTTCTTGGTTCTGAGCTACAAGTGTTGACCAATGGGTTTAACCAGAGCCAAAAAAATGTTGTGGTGAAGCCCATTTATAAGGGCGACTACATTGAATCGCTCACCAGTTTTGCGGCAGCCTTTCGTGCTCATGTTCCACCGGCACTGGTGCAAGTGTTTGAGGTGGGGACATCGATCATGCTGTCACCACCGGGCATTATCAAACCCGTGCATGAATTGATGAAAGAGCAGGGGGCAGCGCTCCCAACGGCTCATTTTTTTCCTAGCGTATTCGCAGCGTATCGTCTGCATGGCCAATTGATGGCGATGCCCCTGAACAGTTCAGTACCTGTGCTTTATTATAATGCGGATGCTTTGCGTCAGGTGGGGTATTCTGCAGAAACGTTTCCAAAAACGTGGGATGACTTTGAACTTTTGGCTAAAAAATTAAATCAAACTGGGTTTTCTTGTGTGTATACAACAGCTTATCCTGCATGGATTCTGATTGAATCCTATTCTGCGGTTCATGGTTTGGCTATGATGAATGGGCATCAAAAAGCCATTTACAATAACCCACAAGTGATACATCATTTAGAACGATTGTTAAGGTGGCAAAAATCGCATTATTTTGTTTATGGAGGGCGCTCTGATGATGCAACCATTTTGTTTACCAGCGGTCGTTGTCCGCTGTTGAGCCAGTCTTCTGGGGCATATCAAGGAATGTCTGCCATGGTCCCTTTTAATATAGGTGTGGCGTCAATTCCGCTTGATACTTTTGCAAGTACCAAGCGATTTAATAACGTCGCTGGAGGTGCAGCACTTTGGGTGGCTGCAGGTCAAACACCTAGGGTTTATCAAGGCATTGCGCAGTTTTTTGCATATCTTGCAAAGCCCGAAGTTCAATTTTATTGGCATCAACACACAGGTTATTTGCCCATAGGTATTGAAGGGGATTATCAATTCATTGCGCTGAAGAGTGAGCAGCCTACTTTGGCATTGGCTCGTTCTGAGTGGTTTGGACATGATCTTTCTCCAGATCATGGACACATACCTGCACAAAATCAAATTCGTGATATCAATGATGAAGCCTTGGAAAATATCTTTGCAGGGATTAAAAGTCCACAACAGGCTATGGATGATGCGGTTCATCGAGCGAATCACACGGTGGGACGTTTTTTGGAGAATACAACACATGCATGATGGATCAGTTTTTCACACCATTTTTCTAATTTTTGCTGGATCTGCCCTATTTTCCACAGTTGTGCTTTACACCAGGCAATCTTTGTTAGTGGCCTATATCTTGTTAGGAGCAGCGCTTGGACCTTGGGGGTTGCAACTGATCACGGATTTGAGTGCTGTTCGCCAGGTTGGCGATATTGGCATTGTCTTTTTGCTTTTTCTTTTAGGCCTGCATTTGCAACCGCAAAATTTGATCCATATGCTTAAAAAAGTAACTTGGATAGCGATGCTCAGTTCTCTGTTTTTTGCGTTGATTTCCTATGCTGTTGGTCGTTGGTTTGGGTTATCGGAGATGGACTCTTCAGTGTTGGGTGCGGCCATGATGTTTTCAAGCACGATCATTGGGCTCAAGTTGTTACCTACCACGATTCTTCATCATCAACATACTGGGGAAATCATGATCAGTGTGCTCTTGATGCAAGATCTGATTGCCATCATTGTGTTGATCTTGATCAATGGCGCACAAGAAGCGGGCGGTTTGGTTTTGCATGACTTTATTTTGGTGGGAATTGCTTTACCTTCATTGATTATATTCGCTTTTGTTGTAGAACGTTATATTTTAATGAAGTTGCTCGCAAGATTTGATAGAACTCAGGAATATGTGTTTTTGTTGTCAATTGGTTGGTGTCTTGGCATGTCTGTCCTTGCTGCCGAACTGGGTTTGTCTGAGGATATCGGCGCATTTGTAGCCGGCGTAGCTTTGGCCTTAAGTCCAATCTCACTTTTTATTGCAGAAAGTTTGAAGCCTTTGCGTGATTTTTTCCTTGTGATGTTTTTCTTTTCGGTAGGGGCCACCTTTAATTTTGGATTTGTGGCTCAGGTCGTTATTCCCGCCTGTCTTCTGGCCTTGCTCATTTTGTTTTTAAAGCCATTGTGTTTTCGTCTCTTGTTCATGAGATCTGGTGAAAGAAAGCATGTGGCAACTGAGGTTGGGATACGTTTAGGGCAAGCGAGCGAGTTTTCCTTGTTGGTTGCAAGCATTGCTTTGGGCGCTCATTTGATAAGTCCGGTGGCCTCAAATCTGATTCAAGCAACCACCATCCTAACCTTTATAGTGTCATCTTATTTGGTCGTGTTAAAATATCCAACACCGATGTCTTTGTCGGATACCATGCGAAAAGATTAGGATATATCAATGAACATCATTTTCAGAATTATTTTTAGTTTCGTTGCGTTATCCATGGTTGCTTGTACTAGCCCTAAGGTCTCCGTGCAGCGTGCAAATGATAGAGTTTTTTGTCTTGCAACGTGTCAACAAAAGCTTCAACATTGCTTGAAGGCGTGTAGCAACAACACTGCGGCGTGTCATAGGGCATCATGTCAACAGTCGAGACATGACTATCAACAATATGTCCATGAGCAATGCGTTGCGGGTGGATTTATCGTCCGCGAGTTGAATTCTTATCATGATCCACTACAATGCCGAAAAATGACTTGTGATTGCGGGGCTGACTATCACACTTGTGCTGATTTTTGTGATGGCACTATCCAACCACTCGCCCCAATTGAGAGGAATAATTGATGACTGAAATTCAAAATAATGATATCGATCCAATAGAAACCAAGGAGTGGTTGGACGCTTTTCAAGCGGTGGTGAGGAACGATGGAGATGAACGGGCTGCTTTTCTGTTGAAAGAATTGCAAAATCGTGCGAATGCTGAGGGGATCAAACAGCTTGCATCATTACAAACACCCTATCGCAATACCATCAAGCCGCATGAAGAAAAAAAGATACCTCCTGATGAGGGTGTTTCTAGACGAATCAGCGCACTCATCCGTTGGAATGCACTTGCCATGGTATTGCGCGCTGGAAAATATGATCATGAACTAGGCGGTCATATTGCGACCTATGCCTCTGCAGCAACTCTTTATGAAATTGGTTTTAATCATTTTTTTAGGGGCCCTGATGGCACGTATGGCGGGGATTTGATTTATATCCAAGGTCACTCGTCACCTGGGATTTATGCACGAGCATTTCTCGAGGGACGACTTACTGAGCAGCAATTGGATAAATTTCGCCAAGAGGTTGAAGCGGATGGCCTCTCCTCCTATCCTCATCCGTGGCTCATGCCAGATTTTTGGCAGTTTCCAACGGTATCTATGGGCTTAGGGCCACTACAAGCGATTTATCAAGCTCGTTTTTTGAAATATTTGGAAAACCGAGGTCTCATCAAAGCGGAAGGCCGTAAAGTGTGGGCATTTCTGGGTGATGGTGAAATGGACGAGACTGAGTCCGTCGGAGCGCTCTCTATCGCTGCTAGAGAAAAGCTGGATAACTTGATTTTTGTCGTCAATTGCAATTTGCAACGGCTTGATGGGCCTGTGCGTGGGAACGGAAAAATCATTCAAGAATTAGAAGGATTATTTCATGGGGCGGGTTGGAATGTCATCAAAGTGATCTGGGGGGGGCGATGGGATTCCTTGTTTGCTCAGGATAAAGACGGATTGATGCAAAAACGGATGGAAGAATGCTTAGATGGTGATTACCAAAGTTATAAAGCAAATGATGGCGCCTACGTTCGTCAACATTTTTTTGGGCAATACCCGGAGTTGAAAAAAAGAGTGGAGCAAATGTCTGATGATGACATTTGGCGTTTGAATCGCGGAGGGCATGACGCCCAAAAAGTATATGCAGCCTATGCAGAAGCTGTTGCACATCAGAGCGGGCCGACGGTGATTCTTGCAAAGACGGTTAAAGGGTATGGCATGGGAGCAGCTGGTGAAGGGATGAACATTACCCATCAGCAGAAAAAAATGAGTATTGAACAATTACGCGCTTTCAGAGACAGATTCAGCATTCCCATCAGCGATGAACACATCACGGAACTTCCCTTTTATCGCCCACCTGAGGATAGTCCAGAAGTTCAATATCTTCAGAAGCATCGTCAGGCCTTGGGGGGATACCTTCCGGCACGCATCAGTACGTTTGATCCTTTACCTATCCCTGATTTATCTGCATTTTCTTCAGTCACGCATAACATGTCTACGCGTGAGACCTCAACTACCATGGCTTTTGTGAGGATTTTGTCCGTTCTTTTGAAGGACAAGGATTTGGGTTCACGGATTGTCCCTATTGTTCCTGATGAGTGTCGAACCTTTGGGATGGAAGGGTTGTTTCGCCAAATTGGGATTTATTCCCCGGTAGGTCAATTGTATACTCCGGTCGATCATGAACAAGTCATGTATTATCGTGAAGCACGCGATGGACAAATTTTAGAAGAAGGGATCAATGAAGCGGGGGCTTTTTGTTCTTGGATGGCAGCGGCAACCTCGTACAGTTCCAATAAATTAGCGATGATCCCATTTTATATTTACTATTCTATGTTTGGATTTCAAAGAGTTGGCGATCTCGCATGGGCTTCTGGCGATATACAAGCTCGCGGGTTTCTATTAGGCGCGACGGCGGGCCGTACAACGCTTGCAGGAGAAGGGTTGCAGCATCAAGATGGGCATAGTCATTTGATGGCGTCCACGATTCCTAATTGTGTGTCATATGATCCGACTTATGCTTATGAGCTGGCAGTGATCATGCATGAGGGTTTGCAGAGAATGTATGTTCGTTGTGACCCTGTATTTTATTACATCACGGTGATGAATGAAAATTATACTCATCCTGATCTGCCTGTTGGATGTGAGCCTGGGATCATCAAAGGGATGTATCTCTTAACAGAGTGTACAAAACCTTCCAAGACGCATGTACAACTCTTGGGAAGTGGTACCATTTTGCGTGAGGTCTTGGAGGCGGCTCGTCTTTTAGAGAAAGATTATCAAGTGACCTCCGATGTGTTTAGTGTCACAAGCTTTACTGAGTTAAGACGTGAGGGTTTAGATGCTGAACGGGAAAATCGCATGCACCCAGAACAGCCGATGAGGCAAAGTTATGTCAGTCAGCAATTGAGCGGGCGAAAAGGGCCTGTGATTGCGGCAACGGATTATATGCGACTTTATGCGGATCAGATTCGTTCCTTCATTGAAGCCCCTTATGTTACGCTTGGGACAGATGGGTTTGGGCGATCGGATACTCGCGGTAAATTAAGGCATTATTTTGAAGTAGATGCTAAGTTTATAGTGATAGCTGCATTGACTGCGCTGGCAGATTTGGGTGAGCTGCCAAAAACCCAGGTGATGGACGCTATGAAACGCTATGGGATAAAAAATGACAAACCTAATCCTGTGAGCCAATAAGTTGAGGGTGGTATGACGAATATGAATACAAATACACTTGAGGTCTGCGTTCCTGATATTGGTGGAACGGTTGATGTGGAAGTCATCGAGGTTTTAGTGAAGGTGGGTGATGTTGTCACCAAAGAACAGTCTTTGGTCACGTTAGAGGGTGATAAAGCCACGATGGAAATCCCATCACCGGCACAAGGCGTTGTTGAGAAAATCGTGATGAAGGTGGGGGACAGGGTTGCTCAAGGGGCCTTGATTCTGGTGATGAGTGGTGTTGATGAAGAGAAAGGGAGACCACAAGCTACGATTCCAGAACCTTTGAAAGACATCGTGCCAGAAGTTGTTGTCGAACCTGTGAAGGCGCAGAAGCCAGAGCCTGTTCAAAGTCTTGAAATGGGATCTGAGTCTTTCATCATTGGTGCTGGACCCTCTGTTCGTAGAATGGCACGAGAGTTGGGTGTGAACCTTGCTGATGTGCATGGAACTGGAAGAAAATCACGAATCAGTAAGGATGATTTGACGACTTTTGTTAAACAGATCGTTCAGGAGAAAACCTCAACAGGAGGGCTATCTATCCCCTCACCTGTGGCGATTGATTTTAGTCAGTGGGGCGCAATTGAAGTCAAACCTTTGAACAAAATCAAGCGACTCACCGGGGTAAATGTTCACCGCTCTTGGGTCACCATTCCTCATGTCACTCAATTTGATGAAGCAGACATCACAGCGCTTGAGCAGTTCAGAAAGGCTGAAAAAACAGACGGTTATAAGCTCACCCTTTTGGCTTTTGTGTGTAAAGTAGTCGTTCAAGCCTTAAAACGATACCCGGAATTTAATGCCTCTCTTGATCCCACGAGCCAGAATTTGATTTATAAGCAGTATTTTAATATTGGCATTGCTGTTGAAACACCACATGGGTTAGTGGTGCCGGTGATGAAGGCGGTGGATACTTTATCTGTCGGTGAGATCGCACAAGAGATGGCTCGTTTGAGTACAAAAGCACGTGAAAAAGGCTTGC
>JAPLRK010000061.1:0-711 GCA_026399195.1 Legionellales bacterium | reverse complement strand
GGCTTGCCACTTGCAGATATGAGTGGTGGATGTTTCACAATATCTAGTTTGGGTGGCATTGGTGGGACAGCTTTCACACCGATCGTCAATGGTCCGGAGGTTGCCATTCTTGGATTATCGCGAGCCCTCATGAAGCCTGTTTATCTGGAGGGTGAGTTCAAGCCTCGTTTGATGCTTCCCTTATCCCTGTCTTATGATCATCGAGTGATTGATGGGGCCGAGGCCGCACGTTTTGCCCGGTACTTGTGTGATCTCTTAAGCGATATTCGACGTATTTTATTGTAAAACAAGAGGATTTTGAATGAAAGCAGAAGTCGTTGTGATAGGCAGTGGTCCTGGCGGTTATACAGCCGCCTTTCGAGCTGCAGATTTGGGAAAGCGCGTGGTCTTGGTGGAGCAATTTCCTACTTTAGGTGGTGTCTGTTTGAACGTAGGGTGTATACCGTCTAAAGCTTTGTTACATATTGCTAAAGTGCTCGATGAAGCGCACGAGGTATCTGAACTTGGCGTGAAGTTTGGTAAGCCTGAGATTGACAGAGATAAAATAGTCTCTTGGAAAAACTCGGTGGTAAAAAAATTAACAGCCGGTTTGAGTGCTTTAGCCAAAGTGCGCAAAGTGGACGTCGTTGTAGGTGTGGCACAATTTTCAAGTCCTCATCAACTGACCGTTTCAGGAACTGATGGAAAAACAATCATTGATTTTGAGCAGGC
>JAPLRK010000048.1 GCA_026399195.1 Legionellales bacterium | reverse complement strand
TCTCGACGTGAAGGAAAAAATTGATAAATCTGCTCGCGGAAATTTTTTAAAACAGGTAAAATCATATTCAGCATAAAACAGCATCCGTACTTCATTCTTTTTCTTGTCGGAAAAAATTCGCATTGTACCGTTGTTTTATGCGCCGAATAAACCCACTTCAACTATTCTATTGTTCGATCTATAAATGAAGAATGTTTTGACTTGGAGTTAATTTTGAACAAAACCGCATGAGGCTTTTTTCATGCGGTTTTGTCCAGACTCCAATTAAATCCCTATTATCGGAACTTATTTTGATTTTGTGATTTGAGTCTTCTATTGGTCGCTTTGTTCTGAGAACCAATGTGGATTCATCTGGTCTCAATGTTCTCGAGTCACTGGGTGTTGAGAGTAAATCTATCCTCATATTTTCAGGGGCAGCCCCTGCCTTTGTTAAGGCATCGAGGAGGTCGGTTACTACTTGAAGAGTAATCTCAGCAAGATTAACAGTAAACGATCCAGGGTGTCCATTTTTGCCTGTATAGGATAATCGAAGTTCGTGATTCGAAGAATTTTCACGCATAATTTGGGGATACCATTTTATAAGCGAACTTAAGTTCGGGCCAGTGGGGAATAATTTTTCCAATTCTCCCTGGATCGCTCTTTGACCATAAGAAGTCATATCAGCAGAAGCGAAAGCAGCAGTGTTGAGTGTTTTTTGGACATGCAGGTACTCCGCCTGCAACCAGCGTTCTCTATCAGTGCTACGGCCTTTAGTAACTACTGCCTGCTCATCAGAAGCAGGAGTTGATGTGGCTCTACTTTCAAGATCCTTTTTATTCGCGTTTTTAGCCAGTTTTTCACGAGTCTCTCTCTTTTTTTCAGCTGAATTAAATTCGTCCTTCCGTTTTGAAAGAGACGCTTCAATTTGAGTTAATTGCGTTACTAGTAAAGGATATTTGATTACGAACGCTTCTTTTGCTTTTTTAAGGTCCCTTTCAATAGATAGATATTTTCTGGAATTCTCTAGATTCATACAAACAAACGCTGAGTGTTTGTTTGTAGTCCGATTGCTAGCTACAGTTAATTGTTCAATCACACTAATTAATCGCTCATATTTTGTTGTCAAATTTTGCACTTCTTTTCTTTCTTCTACGCGCCTTTTTTCTAAATCATCAGCTGCGAGTTCTTTTTCCCTCTGCCGCCTACGCTCTTCTCTTAGGCTGTGTTTAAGCTCTACTTTGCCATAGAGATCTTTTATAAATGCTTTTTGTTCCGTTGTTAAGAAATGACCATCGGGTTTAATTCGCTCAAACAAGGCGATTAAGTGTGTGTACTTTATTGCCACAGGATCTTTTAAGTACTTGTTGGCCTGACATTCCAATTCAACAAATCTGTTTTCAGCTTCTATCTCCTCTTGACGCTCGAAATGTTTCACAGCCTGGTCAGCTGCTTCAATCCTGGCTTTTTTTTCAGCCGCTTTTCGCGCAGCTTCATTTTTGGCATGTTGATCTTGCGTCACTCGTTTCTTCGGTGGTCGTCCAGACATGATAGCCTCTCCAAATAAGTCAACTATATAAAGTGTAGACTATTTTGGAAAAATAGTGCGGCAGCGCCGTTTTTTAGTGTCTAAAGTGGATTGTCCGTCTGGTAAGTCCACTATAGAAATCGTTTTAGAATGTTTTTTGACACGTTATCATCATTAGCCTTGTGATCTTCTGAATAGCTCTTGTAATGTTCTTCTATGTTAAGTATACTTCCTCACAGTTGATGCGGGGTGGAGCAGCCTGGTAGCTCGTCGGGCTCATAACCCGAAGGTCGTAGGTTCAAATCCTGCCCCCGCTACCACTATTTAGGACCCCATTTATGGGGTTTTTTATTATACGGGTTTTGCCTTCCTTATAACTTTGATGTGGGAGGAGTAGATGATAAAAGACGAAATTCTGCAGTTGTTAGAACCTACTGTTCTTAGCATGGGTTATGAGTTGTGGGGTTGTGAGCACTTTCAGCAAGGGCGACATTCCTTATTGCGAGTGTATATCGACAAGGAAGGTGGTATTGGGATCAAGGACTGTGAGCAGGTAAGCCGTCAGATAAGTGCGCTACTCGATGTTGAGAATCCCATTGTGGGGCAATATCAGCTGGAAGTATCTTCCCCCGGTATTCCTCGGACCATGTTTCGGCCAGAGCAATATCAACGATTTATAGGCCATAGTGCGCACATCAAGCTTCAGAAGCCTATGATGGGTGTGCGACAGTTGAAGGGCATCATCGTTTCAGCCAATGAGCAGTTCTTGGTGTTGGAGTGTGATGGACTGCAACAGGAATTTCTTTTTTCCAATATAGTGAAAGCACGTGTTGAGTGAGGCGAGTCATGAGCAAAGAATTGTTATTGGTTGCTGAAGCGTTATCGAACGAAAAAGGGGTTAGCAAAGAAGTCGTCATAGAGGCGATTCAGGCGGCTCTAGAATCAGCAACACGAAAATTATCTGGCCAGGAATGGGGTGTTCGCGTAAAGCTTGATTCTCGTACGGGTGAGTATGAGACCTTCCGTTATTGGGAAGTCCTTTTGGATGATGACATAGAGCACCCCTGTCGCCAATTAACCTTAGCGGAAGCTGAGGTTAGAAAACCTGGTATCCAAGTGGGTGGTCGAATTGAAGAGCCTATGGTATCTGTTGGATTTGGTCGAATCGCGGCCCAATCTGCAAGACAAGTCATACTGCAGAAAATTCGTGAAGCAGAGCGCCGCCTTATTGTCGAACAATTCAAAAGCAAGCTTGGACAATTGGTTTACGGGACCGTGAAAAAAGTGACTCGTGACAATATTATTATTGACTTGGGTGGAAAAGCAGAAGCCTTTATGCCACGCAACGAAATGTTGCCCCAGGAAATGTTTCGTACCAATGATCGAGTGCGCGCGTATCTTTATGACATCATTGATAATGTTCGCGGACCCCAGTTGCTGGTGAGTCGTGTGCGAAAAGAAATGCTTATTGAGCTCTTTCGTATTGAAGTCCCTGAAATTGGTGAAAGTGTGATTGAAGTCAAAGCGGCAGCCAGGGAGCCTGGTAATCGCGCTAAAATTGCAGTCAAAACCAACGATGGCCGGATTGACCCCACTGGTGCCTGCGTTGGGATGCGCGGTGCTCGCGTGCAAGCGGTGTCTAGTGAGTTAGGTGGCGAGCGCGTAGACATTATTTTATGGGATGACAACCCTGCACAACTCGTGATCAATGCGATGGCGCCAGCTGATATTTCCTCCATCGTGGTGGATGAAGACTCGCACACCATGGATTTAGCGGTTCACAAAGATCAATTGTCCCAGGCGATTGGACGTAACGGGCAAAACGTGAGGTTGGCCAGTCAATTGACTGGATGGACGTTAAATGTGATGACGGTTGAGGACTTTGAAGACAAAAGTCAGGAAGAATCCACCAAGGTCGTTAAGTTATTCATAACAGCACTTGAAATTGATGAAGACATTGCGCAACTTCTCGTGGCCAATGGGTTTTCTTCTCTAGAGGAAGTGGCATATGTGCCCAAAGAGGAATTACTGGCGATTGATGATTTTGATGAGGAGATCGTTGAGGAATTACGTAATCGAGCCAATGATAGCTTGCTAACCCAGGCTTTGAGCTCGGGCCAGGGGATCCCTGAAGAAAGTCTTCTTTCTATGGAAGGAATGACAGAATCTATGGCGCATCGAATGGCAGCCATTGGTATTACCACCATGGAAGAATTGGCGGAACAGTCGGTGGATGAATTGCTAGGCATCGAGGGCATGACCGAAGAAAAAGCAGGTGCGCTGATTATGAAAGCACGTGAACCGTGGTTTCATACCGATAAGGTTTAAAGGGGATTAAATTATGGCGAATGTGACGGTTAAACAATTGGCCCAGGTCGTTGGAATCCCTGTTGAGCGTTTATTGACCCAGCTGCAAGAGGCTGGCTTGACCATCAATGACGAGCAACAAACCGTCAATGAAGAGCAAAAACGTGTCTTGTTGAATCATTTGAAAGGGGGTGCTCAACGTGATTCTGGTGCATCAGCCGGACGGATCACGCTCAGGCGAAAAAGTGTTTCTCAGGTCACCCTTGGGCATGACATGCACAGCGGCAAAACGGTCAACATTGAGGTCCGCAAAAAAAGGACCTATATCAAACGGAGTCAACCGGCTGAATCTGAGCTTGTGTCATCGCCATCTCCCGATGAAGAAATTCCTGAATCAGATGACATTCTAGACTCACAAGAAGCGCTTGAAGTTGAATCTATGGAAGACGTGATTCTAGCGGATGTTGAATCCACCCTTGTCGAGGAAACTGATCCTAGCGTTGAAGTTGTTGCGAGCCCTCCCATCGCCCCTGTTGAAGACTTAAGCGTTGAAAAAGCCAATAAGAAAAAAGCCGTGGTCAAACCTGAACCAGAAGCTGAAAAACCTGATTTTAAAAAAGGTAAGAAAAAAGGCAAATATCAACCTCAGTTCCGCGAAGAAAGTGAGCATGATGTCTCGCACAACAAGCGTAACAAAGGTAAAAAACGCAAAGGCAATGAAAAATCCGATAAATATCGTGAGGCTGAAGAATCATTGACCCATGGGTTTGCAATGCCCACAACCCCAGTGGTGCGTGAAGTGTTTATTCCCGAAACAATTACTGTGGCAGAGCTTGCGAACCGAATGTCTGTTAAAGCCGCTGAAGTCATCAAAGTAATGATGGGGCTTGGTGCGATGGCGACTATCAACCAAGTGATCGATCAAGAAACGGCATGTATTGTTGTTGAAGAAATGGGACATACGGCGCGTCAGCTCAAAGAAGACGCCATTGAACATACCTTAGGGGACGCCTTATCTAAGGGTAGTCTTCGAGAAGGTCGTGCTCCTGTTGTGACCATCATGGGTCATGTGGATCATGGTAAAACGTCATTGCTGGATTATATTCGTCGTACAAAGGTTGCGGCTGGTGAAGCTGGTGGTATCACCCAGCATATCGGTGCTTATCATGTGAGTACGCCGAAAGGGGACATCACCTTCTTGGATACTCCGGGACACGCAGCTTTTACGGCCATGCGAGCTCGTGGCGCACAGGCGACAGATATTGTCATCTTGATAGTTGCGGCCGATGACGGTGTGAAACCGCAAACCATAGAAGCGGTTCAACACGCCAAAGCGGCCAAAGTACCCATCATTGTGGCCATTAACAAAATGGATAAGCCGGGCGCAGATCCTGACAGGGTCATGAATGAACTCACCGTACATGAGGTGGTTCCAGAGCCTTGGGGTGGGGACACGATGTTTGTGAACATTTCAGCCAAGTCTGGCATTGGCATTGATGACTTGTTAGATGCTGTATTATTGCAAGCGGAAGTTTTAGAGCTCACGGCACACACAGATGGTGCTGCAAAAGGGGTTGTCATTGAATCCAGACTTGATAAAGGTCGAGGTCCCGTAGCGACAGTCCTTGTGCAAAGCGGCACACTTAGGAAGGGCGATATTCTATTGGCAGGACTTCAATATGGCCGAATACGCGCGCTAGTGAGTGACAATGGTTCGTCGGTTGATTCAGCTGGACCTTCGATGCCTGTTGAGGTTTTAGGTCTTTCAGCCATTCCTCATGCTGGGGATGAGGCGCTTGTAGTGCCTGATGAGAAAAAGGCACGTGAAGTGGCCTTGTTTCGACAAGGGAAGTTCCGTGATGTAAAATTGGCGCGTCGTCAAAAAACATCATTGGAAGGGCTCTTTGACAACATGACGGCTGCTGAAATCAAAGTGTTACATGTTGTGCTCAAAGCGGATATGCAAGGTTCAGTTGAAGCCATCTCAGATGCTTTGGTGGGCTTGTCAAATGAAGAAGTCAAAGTTGAGGTTCTCGCAAGTGGTGTGGGCGGGATCACCGAGTCGGATGTCCATTTGGCCATCGCATCCAACGGGCTCATCATTGGCTTTAATGTGCGTGCCGATGCAGGAGCCAAACGTCTTGCGGACGCGGAATCTGTAACCATCAATTATTACAGTGTGATCTACGACATTGTCGATCAAGTTAAAGCCGCTTTGTCCGGCCTGCTTGCTCCGCAATTCAAAGAAGAAATTGTGGGCATTGCTGAGGTTCGGGATGTGTTTCGGTCGCCTAAAATTGGCGCTATCGCTGGATGTATGGTGACCGAAGGCGTCATCAAACGAAATAATCCTATTCGTGTTTTAAGAGACAATGTGGTGATTTATGAAGGAACCTTAGAGTCTTTACGTCGCTTCAAAGATGACGTGCTTGAGGTCCGTCAAGGGATAGAATGTGGGATCGGCGTTAAAAATTACAATGATGTGAAGCCTGGTGATTTGATAGAGGTCTTCGAAACCATTGAAATTAAACGAGAACATGTTTCATGAACACCCATTTTAAGCGAACAGATAGGATTGCTGAAGCCATGCAGCGGACATTGGCAGAACTCATCCAACGGGAGATCAAAGATCCCCGTTTGCCAAAATTCATCACCATATCAGCCGTCACCGTGACGAGAGACTTGGGTCATGCCAAAGTGTATTTTACAGTGTTTAATGGTGATCCGACGGTTACTGCTCATCTGTTAAATACGGCATCTAGCTATCTACGAACAGCTTTGGCCAAATCACTCACGTTACGCACAGTCCCGCAATTGCATTTCATTTTTGATGAATCCATCGATTATGGCAAACGTTTGAGTCGTTTGATAGACGAGGTCAATGAACCTGGAAAAGATGGTGAGCAAAACCTCGAATAAACAAAACATAGATGGACTTTTATTGGTCAATAAACGGATCAATCTCACTTCGAATGCAGTACTTCAACAAGTGAAACGTCTTTTTCATGCGATGAAAGCCGGACATACTGGCAGTTTAGATCCGCTAGCGACAGGGATGTTGCCCATATGTTTTGGCGAAGCTACCAAATGTTGCCAATTTCTTTTAGATGCTGATAAATGTTATGAAGTCACCGCTCTTTTGGGGGTTAAGACCAATACAGGCGATGCGATGGGTGAAGAAATTGCACGCGCAGAACATCCTTTTACTTTTAGCGATGAGGCCATACAAGCGGTGCTGACCCAATTCATTGGGAAAATAAGCCAAGTGCCTTCCATGTTTTCAGCTTTGAAGCATCAGGGGAAGCCACTTTATCGCTATGCAAGAGCTGGCATTGATATTCCACGTCCAGCACGAGAGATACACATTCGCGAGTTACTGTTCAATCAATGGGATGGTCAATCTCTTTCTTTAACGGTCACTTGTAGCAAAGGCACCTATATCCGCAATTTGATGGAGGACATAGGGGATGCGTTGGGTGTGGGCGCACACGTGACTCGATTGCACCGATGTTACACCGCGGGATTTTCAGAAGATGAGATGTATTCTATGGATGAATTGGAGTCGATGGGATCTGATGAATTATTGTCGGCTTTGCTGCCAGTGGATCGCGCAGTGAGCGACTTACCGAAATTGTTGTTAAATGAAGCCGAAGCAGGCGACTTACGTCATGGAAAAACGCTCAGTCATCTATCCAATGGAGAACGTGCTGAATGTGTGCGTCTTTATGATGAGAATCAGCATTTTATGGGCATAGGGGAATGGACGTCAACAAGCCTACTGAAGGTGAAGCGTTTGCTGCGCTCCCGATCCTAGTTATCGCACGCGGGCTCGCACTCTGGCCCGTTTACGTGAATGGTCGCTGCGCGGATATCTTAATTTCTTTATCCTTCGATTCACATTCTAAATAAACTTCATGAGGTGGCCCTGCTAATTTTCTAGACTTGGAGCCTTTGTTTGAGCTAATATCACCGAATGCGTGATCTCACCGAGCCAATTTCTCAAATTCAGCTGATTTTAGCGGAATCTCAGTCCTCTTTACAGAATCTGCTTCAAGATGCGCCGAATCTTGAAGCCGATCCTTATGAAGGGATCGAGCGTCTTGAACTTCTCTTGCAATATCGCCTAGATACGGAAGATGCTCTGATGAAGCTTCGGCAAATGGATCAAGCCCTCTTGCAGCTTTTAGGGATAGAGCCAATGGCTGCATCTAGCACCAACATAGAGCGCATGAGCTATGCATTGGGGCATGATGATTTGCGCTATCTTCTGCAGGCCCTGCAACCTTTGGTCCGTGCTTTATCTCTGGCAGCCCTTCGCACCAAACGCTTACAAAGTGCGCCGTCGAGGCTTCAAAAACTGCAAGCTAGTAAACCATCTTTGCATAAAAAATTTCAGACGAGTTTGACCACCATCGTACAGCGCCATCAACAATTTTTGACATTATTACAACAACTTCAACACAACATTGATCTATGGACAAGGCTCGGGGCCTCAATGGGACCTGTTCTAGACACCATAGCGGCATTAAGAGGGCCTATTTCTCAATTTTACCAGGCCGAACTCAATGGCTTAGAGCTTTCTTTTAATTTATATCAGAATTTGCATCAAGCAACCCCAATGGCTCCTACTTTGAGCCATGTATTGCAAGAAGCGAACCAGGCATTTTTACACCCAACACCCGTCATGACGCCACCCATGAACTTGTTTAAGCCAGCGCTGATTGCCACTGAGGAGCAGTTGGAGTTACGAGCTTCGGCTAAAAGGTTAGGTCATTTTTTCAGTTACCGATAAAAAAAACCGAGCCTTTTTAGGCTCGGTTCGGCTTTATTTCGTTTTCGGTCCTTATTTCTTAGGCGCTTCTGCAGCGGCAGTCCCTGCACCTGCATCATCAACATGTTTGGCATGGTGATGATGTTTGGCATGGTGATGTTTTTTGCCATGATGCTTGCCTTCTGAAGCGGGAGATACGGCACCCGTCACCGCGTCAATTTTAAATTTAACTTCTTTTCCATTGGCATCTGCGGCTTCAACGATATAAAAATGATGCTCTAATTCAATTTTATGCATACTTCTATAGCCCGATTTTTCGATAATATCAAATGCTTGCCGGAAGCCAATTTCGTTAGGGGCTTGGGCTGCTGGCGCGGCTGGCGCTGCAAATGAGAGAGAAGACCCTAAAATCAAAGGCAATGTTAATGCTGCAAATCGTAAATTCATCATCCTAACTCCTGTAGTAATAAAGTGGAAAATCACCCGATATGTTTGAAACAAAATACGAACGACTTGCCTCAATCACCCCTTTATTACACCATAATCAGATGGGTCTGCATAGTTGAATAAATGGGGTTACTCTTTGCGCTGATTATGGCAAGATTTGGCGAGATGGCGCCGCAACTGCGCTCTTTGTTACTGATAGGATTTTTGGGGGGGTATACTACTTTTTCGGCCTTTTCGTTGGAAACGCTAATCCTTTTTGAAAATGGTCAGTGGATTACTGCGGGTTTGAATATTGGGCTAAGCATCATATTATGTATTAGCTTAACCTGGCTTGGTGTCTGGGGAGGACGGCAATTATGAAAACAAGAACATATGGTGTTTTGGAATGCCAAAGTCAATCGATGACGGTCCTTGTAACCTCTGTTCCAAGGCTTGATAATGCGTCGCTAGATGGTTAGGATCGGGAGAGAAATAATTTCCTGTTTTTGCATCAAAATGATGTCTATCTTTGCGCAAAAACAGGAAGTTATTTCGCTCCCGATCCTTATTCTCTTCACGCATTGCATAGGGGATCCGCGCATGACAGATAGCCACTCAGTAACACAAGGCGTTTTATACATTGTAGCGACGCCTATTGGTCATCGTGACGACATCAGTTTACGTGCCATTCATACCTTGCAATCGGTGGATCTGATTCTTGCAGAGGATACCCGACACTCTATGCCTTTATTGACCGCATTAGGCATCAAAAAACCACTGCTATCCATGCATGCTCACAATGAAGCGACTCAAAGTGAGCAAATCATTTCCTTGCTTCTTCAAGGGAAATCTTGTGCCCTGATAAGTGATGCAGGAATTTTTATTCATGTTCTTAATTTGATTTTTTATTTTTATTTTTATTTTGATTTTGACTTTTGATTTTGATCATGATTTTTTGGTTCACACTAAAAATTTTGCTCAGAGATTTAAGACTTTTTTGGTTTTTATGGATTTTTACCGGCAAAATGTGCAGCAAGGCGCCATAAGCTCGAGTCTTTAAAGGACATCGATCACACCTTAATTTTTTATGAATCAACCCATCGCATCTTAGAATGCCTCGAGGATATCGCTTATGTTTTTGGTACTGCGTGTGAAGTGATTCTCGCTAAAGAGCTGACTAAGGCATTTGAGTCCTTTGTGTCGGGACGACCTGCGGAGATCAGCGCATGGTTATTAGAAGAGCACCACATCAAAGGGGAGTTTGTCCTCATCATCCCTCCAAGAGGGGTTGAAAAGGACTTAAATCGGCATGAGAAAGTGCTGTCTATTTTGCTGAAAGAGCTCCCGCTGAAACAAGCCGTAAAATTGGCGTGTCACCTCACAGAAGCACCCAAAAATGAGCTGTATCTTTTGGCCTTGACGTTGCAGAAAAAGGTTTAACCTATGAACAACCTAACCGCTAGTCTTCTCCAAATAGTTCCTTCCAAGAGACAGATGGGCTTGGGTTGAATAAACTGAAAGTGGATTGTGGTTTTGTAGAAGGCTCTTGGGTGTCACTTGGGGTTGTTATTTTTGGATGGAAAAACATGGATTGAAGTGATGTCGTCTCTGTGATATCAAAAATTTTAATGGGTTGATGGATTGAAAGGTGAACTTTCTTATCGACCATTCGAGGTTCATGGTAAGTCTCTATTGAATTGAATTGAGCCAAGTAGGTATCAACGAGACCTTCGACGTCCTTCATATTTTCGATGTCTTCCTTGTCAAAGGAATGAAGCGTAAAAAGACTCGTGATGGCATAATGTTGCAGATAATCCTTCATATCTTCTTCATATGAATGCGCATTTCCTACATATTTCAAATAGGCATCTAGAACAATGACTTCATCTGGAAGCTCCCTGAATTGCGCTAGGGTACTAATGCCTTCTGATTTTTTTTGGTCATTCATGATGATCATGGCATGATGAAAAGGTTCTCGTGGACATAGCTCTGAGCCTGGAAAGCCATCGGTTGGTTTTTGACCAACCAACACACAAATATGAAAATCGTAAAAACCAAGTTTTAATAATTCATGTGCAGCCACGAAGGCGTGCTCTTCGCATTCACCCAAACCAAATCGGCTGATCGCAAGAGATGAGATCATCCTCCAATGATGTCCGAAAAGGGATGAGGTGATGGGATTTCGTATTTTGCGACGTAGACCAAGACCAAGGCGACTGTAATTAAGGTATGCAGTGGCACGTTCATTATCGTAGGTGGACCTGAATTTTTCTAACATTGCCCTCGTCAAGATGGGCAACTCTGATTTTGGGATAATATCGTTTGAGCTTGTGAGACGGTGTTTTGAAGCTCTGGCGGCGATTAGTGCTTTTGCGAGTAAAGTGGGCACATTTTTTCCTATAAAAGATGGCTATGGACGGATGCTATTCACTGAGAATTAAGCCAAATATACAGCAGGCTGGTATAAAAAACAATCAACAGGGTTTGTTTTGCCCACCCCATGCGTTTTCTTTACCCATAATTCCTATCGCTTAAACTCAAGTTTAGCCAATTATGCGGCCAAGGCCAGCTGATAAATCAATAAGTTAGGAACGTGAGCGAAATAACTTCCCGTTTTCACTAAACAAGGTACAATGCCAAAATCTAATCAAATGGCATTGAATATAGGCTTGGTAATGAAAAGGTTTTATGGAAAAACAGCTGAAGAAGGGATGGTCAATT
>JAPLRK010000016.1 GCA_026399195.1 Legionellales bacterium | reverse complement strand
TAAGCCCTCTTTGTTCTTGGTCGAACACAAGAGTACCCTTCATGAGGCTTTAATCAAGCTCTATGAGGGGTTTTTTATTTGACCATCAATGAACGTGGCTAGAATTACATAGAAATCCATCAGATTGTGTGTTCAGGCTGAGCACGGCTTAAAGATGAGTTTGGTGGTGTGTTTGTACGAGTACGTGGTCACAGTAAAATTACGGCGCACCTGATGTTTGGTATATTGGCATTGACAGCCGATCAGTTAATGCGTTTTGCAACATAATAAGTGATAAAAAACGCAATACAGTTAAAATTCAAGCAAAATAAAGGCGTTTCATACCTAAAAAGCAGTGCTCTTGGAGAAAAAAATGATTTATTGTTAAATGGTTAATCAATGAGGTGGTTGCGTAATTTTTAGACGGGCGCTTTGCCCGTCATACGGTCAATGTTTTTGCAATTTTGCAAGAGGCTCACATTATTATTAATCTGGCCTTTATTGACTGATGTGAATCTGGGTGATGATTTTTGTCTATTTCTTGCCCAGAATTTTTGGGCACAAATTGGGTACTTTCCAACGATTTTTGGGTACATTTTGGGATCATCTGGGGACAGTAAAAGACTACAAAAGACAGTTTGCAAATACAAAAAAGCCCTTGATTTATAAGGGCTTTTTATGGTCTTAAGTGGTGTTTAATGGTGTTTTAAATTGGTGGAGGCGGCGGGAATCGAACCCGCTGCCCTGGGGTTTGAGCGTTTCATGGAATACCACCAAAGACCATGAAACACTACGTCCATTCTGACTTGTCGCCCTTTCTCTAAAACACACCATGTTGTCTTTCATTGTCTGAAATGGTCTGCAGATGGTGCCGTTTTGGTGCCAAAAAATGTCGGTCTAACACTTATCTCGCCCAGGGCATATTAATCCGTACAGCATCCAGATTTAATGCTTCGGCAATTTTTAATAAAGTACGACGCCTTGGCATCGCATTGGAATTGAAGAAACGCGATAACGAAGGCTGTGGGATGTGTGTGATTTTTGATAGCTCATTAATACCCCCAGCCTTATTAACCACCTTGAGTAATTCGTCCTTAAATTCCCTGATATGATTTCTTACCAGATCTAAATCATTTAATTTAATGTATCGATATTCTTCTTTGTTTAGTTGACTACAATCATCAATTAATTCTTGAATGTCCGCGATGATTTCATTGCGTTCACTGGCGCTTTCTTCCCTATTCCATAAAAAAATTAAGTCCGCCACACCCTCATATCGTAAAGCAGTGCGGACTGCAGAAGAAATAAATTCTAATGGAAAACCTGCCGTTTTCAATTTCTGGCTAATAAAAAATAGACTCATGTCTTGCTCTGGAGTCAAATGAAACATTGAGTCATCTTGTTGGAGTGCAAGCATAGTCATGTTAATTCTCCACATTTAATGTAACAGCCCTCTTGGATCAGTTGTTGGTGGGTTTTAAATTTTGCCAACAAACGCTTTTCCGTTTTTTCATCACGCTTTACATATCCTTGGCATAAGTAAGCGTGGTTTAATTTTAATATTGTAATCGGCAGTCGCAGCTGCACACGCCCATTCCCAACGTGATGCCATTTCATCTTATATCCATCAGGGATAAGATGACTATCAAATTTGGCTACCGACCAAAATTTGCCATTTTCAAATTTAGCATCATTCGGATAATTAGTTAATAACATCACATCTGGCCTTAATTGTTTTTCATAATATTCTGGGGTAAAAGTATTATTGTGTTTTGACTCAAGGTAGGCATCGAGGGCCCATTGAGTAATAATGATTTTCACCAAACTATCCCCTATGTTATTATAGCAATAATAACATATATATCAAACATAACATAATTTCGGTGTATTAATATTTTCTTATATTTTGAGTAGCTGATCATGCCTGAGAAAGATGGGGTTCTGAGCCAATAAAGCAAAAATCACGTCCTAGCTCAATTAAAAAGTTCTTGAGTTTATTTAGCAGTCCATGATGTAAGTCTGTCTCGTCATGTCCATCTGGCAACTCTAAAAATTCGACCATATAAGCATCTTTAAAAATATTAATTGCTTCTGGACGAGATTGAGCTAGTGATTGTGATCCTTTTTGAGGATGAAGTATTGTTCGTTCGAAAAGCGCTAACTTCAATTGTCGCTCTAATTCCCGCTTACTCCAACGCTCACGAATGGCTTGATTGATATAAAAAAATCTTTCTTCTTCACTCTTGCTTTGACTCATTATAATCAAATTGTGGGTCCAGGGTAATTGTCTCACCAGTGGTGAGATAATTTCATCGTTACAATATGTTTCATAGAATTGGCGCATTCTGAATAAATTTACTCTGGTAAATCCCCTTAGCCCAGGTTGAGTGTTAGCAATATACTTGGCCAATTCAGGCACAACACCATCACCCCACTCAGCATTTCTTATCTTAATGCTAATATATTGACCGACCCTCCAATATAAATCAATTAATAGTGTGTTTACTGTTTTATAGGCTTGCTCTCGAGCATTCTGAATTAACAGCGCTTCCAATGCAGGGGTTAACAGTGGTATAAATGTGCTTCACATGCTTTTCTATAGCCATTATAGGTATTTGGTTCAAGCGTTTTTTCAGCGATTGCCATATATTCTTTTAGCAATTCACCAACTGTCGTCTTAACTACGGAATAGCCAAACAGTTTTGCCCTTTTACTCGATCTTCGAGTTTTTAATCCTTTTCTTTTTCAATCGACATAGTAAAATTTCGTAACTTCTACTTTTAGGGTTATTAAACATGGGTATGTCACAAAAAGCGCTACAAAAAAAGCGTGAGAAGAAGAACCAATCAAGACAAAAAACAAAATCCACAAAATCGTTTGTGATACAACCGACACATATTACCTATAGTCGTTGGCCATTACATGAATGTTGGATTCCTGTTGAATTATGGGAAACAGGTATTGGTCATGTGATTGTGTCGCGTAAAAGCAGTTTAGGAGATATCGCCGTCAGTATGTATTTGGTTGATGTTCATTGTTTGGGTATCAAGGATTGTTTTATAAAACTGGTCAGTCCGTCGGGTTATAAAGACATGCTAAATCATGTCATAGCCTCCACCGGCCAGCTAGAGCCTGTTGAAGCCAGTTACGCAAGTACACTTATTCATAAAGCGAAAGATTATGCGATGCAAATTGGATTTAAACCACATCCTGATTTTACAAAAACGCAATGGATGTTAAAAAATATTCCTATTGATGAGACACAACAATTTATTTTTGGAAAAGATAACAAGCCATTTTATGTCCAAGGCCCAAATGAGTCTCAAGCCGACGTGAAGCGTATTATGCGTACACTTCAAGCTCGTTTAGAACAAGATAAATATGATTATATTGTTGAAGTTTGACGAGTAATCTGACTGATCTCAAGTGATTACATATGATGGATAGATGATATTTGTTGTGAGAATACGGATGTTACTCAAAGAACCTTTTGCGTTTGTGGTGGAGTTTATTGCTTCAATTAATCAACAAATTGAAACAATTACACCAGGAAAGAGACTGACCAAAACCCAACGCACTTAGCTCATATTCATAAGCAGAAAGATAAAAAGACAGGTGGTTATGTGATGGGTCAAAACTTGGTTTTTCTCCTCTTTGTTACGCCTAAGATAACTATTCCAGTTGGGTTTGCTTTTTATCAACCAGATCCGGCAAAAAGTGCGTGGAAAAAAGAAGAGGCTCGATTAAAAGCACTTGGAGTACGTACGTAAAGAAGAACGTCCTCCGGAGCCCTCAAAAAATCTACATTATCCAACCAAACAAGAACTTGGCTTACAGTTACTGAGACAGTTCAGACAGAATTTTAAACACATTCAAATACAATGTATATTAGCAGATGCGCTTTATGGTGATGGGAACCGGCACAGATGTAGCCATCGAGAGTGCAGGAATTACGTTGCTGCATGGAGATTTGACTGGTATTGTGAAAGCCCTGCGTTTGTCAAAAGCCACCATGAGGAACATTCGCCAGAATTTATTTTTTGCTTTTATTTATAATGCGCTTGGCGTACCGTTGGCAGCGGGAGCTCTATATCCTTTCACAGGGTTATTATTAAACCCCATGATTGCAGCGGCTGCCATGTCATTGAGCTCCGTTTCAGTGATTATCAATGCGCTTCGTTTACGGCAAATGAGTCTATGAAACTATTTGCACGACATCTTTATATGAGCTCTGGGGAATGAACGCCGTGAAAAAAAGAATACTGCTCATCATTACGCATCTTTTTTTTGTATCGAATGTTTTTTCAGCAAGCCCTGTTGTCAATTTAGTCATAGGATATAAATCAGTTGATTTCGCGGGTCAAGTAAAAAAAGCACTTGCAGTAAATGATCAAATTCCAGGTCCTACGTTGCATTTCAAAGAAGGGGATCACGTTACTATCAACGTTCATAATCATTTAACTGAGGAAACAGCTATCCACTGGCATGGGATCATTCTTCCTTGGCAAATGGATGGAGTTCTCGGGATTACGCAACGAGGAATCCCTCCAGGCGGTGTTTTTCATTATCAATTTACGCTACATCAATCAGGTACATATTGGTATCATGCGCATGCAGGTCTTCAAGAACAGCAAGGTTTATATGGTGCTTTTTTAGTTGATCCACCAACGCCGCCTCATTACAAATATACAAAAGATTATGTTGTCGCTTTATCTGATTGGAGCAACACTCACCCCGATCAGATTCTTGCAAATCTGAAAAAAGAAGGTGATTACTATTCGCCTCGATTTCCACTACAGCCATCGCTCGTAAAATTTATTCACAATTACCGAAAAGCATCTCCAGAAGAACGCAAAAACATAATTAATGATTATAAAATGATGCAGCAAATGCGTATGAGTATTTATGACATCAGTGATGTAGCCTATGATGCATTTTTACTCAATGGGCAACCAAACTCTAGTCCTTGGACGGCTCCAGTGAAAATAGGCGATGTTGTCCGGTTACGCTTTATTGGTGCAGGAGGTAGTACTATTTTTCGTGTCCAAATACCAGGCACGTCTATGCAAATGGTGCACATAGAAGGTAATGACGTATCTCCTTATACCATCAAAGATTTCAAAATAGCGCCAGGCGAAACTTATGATGTATTAGTCAAAATTAAAAAAAATGAGCCTTATATTATATATGCGGAGTCAATAGACACATTAGGAGCAGCTTATGGTGCTTTAGTCACGACACCCCATCAATTAGTAAATTACAAACAAGTGACCCCATTTCCTGAGCCACTACCTGTCATGAGAGACATGATGTCATTGATGATGGGCGATATGATGCAAGACTCGATGCCTATGGATAACCGCAAAGATAATCACTCCATGCATCAATTTATGCCAGAAAAGATGAAAATGGACTCAAGCATGAAGATGGAAAAAAACATGCCAATGAATCATTCCATGGATATGGGCGAAAAATCATCAACCAAATCGATGAAGATGAGTAAAAAACCTAACCATGCAATGCCTTCTCATATGATGAAAATGAAGCATACAAGCTCACATGACATGAATTCGATGAGCAAAAGCCACCATTCGATGCAAGATGGCATGAAAATGGATCATCATATACCCATGAATGACTCTATGAACATGAGTATGCCATTAGAACCAACAATAATAGGCGATACTATTTCTTCGCCTATCAGTACTCAAAAAACTATTGGAACAAAGTATCAGCATTTAAAAGCAGCAGTTATTACCAACGATCCAAATAAACCTGTCAATGGGGTTATCAAAATGGAATTGTTTGGTTATATGGATAGGTACATTTGGTTTATCAATGGGGTGCCAGAATATAAAGCCCATCCCATTCCTTTAGAGCCGAATAAACGTTACCGTTTTATTTTTACTAATCCGTCCATGATGCGTCACCCAATGCATATCCATGGCCATTGGTTTATTTTGCGCAATGGAAATGGGAGCTATGATCCTTTATTGCATACGCTTGATATACCGCCTGGTGCAACGGTTACAGCTGATCTTGATACAGATGCCAGTGGTCAATGGCTTTTCCACTGTCATCTTCTCTATCATATGATGACTGGTATGTCGCGAGTATTTCAATACACAACCTTAATAGAAATTACAAAAGGTGAAGCGAAGCCTGAATATATTGTAAAAAAAACTCCTTACATTAATCGCCCCATTGTTCGGGTGGATGAAGTAAGACCTATTGACCCCTCACTTGTTCATCATCCTATGGCACACCACACGGGTTTATGGCGCGCAACTTTTTTAGATGTAGGTGCAGATCCATTTGATAATGTCCAACGATTGACATACAAAGGGCTATACGGGCCAGACTATAACAAACTTGAATTATTCACTAATGATGCTGAAGTAACCAAAGGAACAGTAGACAATGCCGACATAGATATTTTCTATTGGCATCTTATTAGTCAGTTTTGGGCGATTAAAGGTGGTGCTAATTATTTTAATCGTCCTGCAAGCAGGCCATATTGGCAACCTGGTCTTGGTATTGAAGGATTAATGCCTTATTTTATTGATACCAATGTCAGAGGATATTACTACGCCGGTAGCGCAAAATTGGACGTTGAACTCTCACGGGATACACAAATAACCAATAATTTTCTTATAAGAACAGGTGTCCGCAGTATTTTGGCCTCAAAAACAGTCACTCAAGCTGGACTCGGTACAGGATTAAATCAAATGCGATATATTGTCAGGCCTTATTATCGATTAACACCCGGTCTGAATATTTTTGCAGAATACGAACACGAAGAAGATTACGGCCCCTTCAAAACCATTCAGATAAGTTTAGGCGAACCAGTTAATCAAAACACATTAACGTTTGGTCTTTCAGTTTTATTGTAAGTGGGTTTTTTTGATTGATTTGTTTAAATATGAACAAATGCTTTCCATCTGTTTAATTAAACAGCAAACAAAATATCCAGTTCATGTTAGCAAGTATATAGCAAATTAAATCCATTTAGCATAAATTTTAATTCCTAATTTGGGGCACCACTGGGGCATTATTTTAAAATTCCGGGGCTTTTTTGGGGCATTCTGGGGACAATGAAAGGCCATGAAAAACAACCTCTCATGGATTGTAACTTGATGATTATCAACGGTTTTTAGTGGCCTTTGATAGTCTTTTGTGGTCTTGAATATTGGTGGAGGCGGCGGGAATCGAACCCGCGAGAATTCTTTGTAACTTATTGATAGTAATCATTAAATTTTCACTATGTAAATGCTTGGGCACAGATTGGGTACTTTTTCATGAAGAATGACGCTTTTGATCAGTTCGATTCCTGGGAACGGAATCGAACTGGGTTTCAGGCACTTTTACGACCATCGGATAAATTTGGTGTAACTGATAAGTGAAAACCCAGCGTCTGCAGAATTTCATTTGTGTTCCTTAAATAAGGGTTTCCTGTGCTTGAAATGGTTTTATAAAGACTATTTCTTCCTTTAGAGGTTTTTTCTGAGAGTTTAGTCATACCACCATGAGCCTCAACAACATTCCGCAACGCTTCTAAAAAACCATTAATATCACCATCATCAAGTGCCGCATTGAGATATCCTGCGGCCTCAGAGGGTTCCTTCAAGGTTTCAATTAAGTAATCATGATAATCGATGGTTCTAGCCATGATTTTCTCCTTCTAAATAATCATTCAAATATTCTTTTGCCAGTTTAATGTCTTTGCTTTGTGTCTTTTTATCTCCGGCACAAAGTAAAAGCACGATTACATCATCTAGCTCGCTATAATAAATGCGATAACCTGAGCCAAATTTAAATTTTAATTCATTTATCCCATCGCCTAGTATCTTATACTCACCCAGGTTTCCGATGGCGATTCTGGCTAAGCGAGATTTAATACGATGGCGAATAGTTGCATCCAATGATTCAAGCCATAAGATAAATGGACAATCTCCACTATCTTTTTGATAAATCTTTATTGTTTTTCTTTTTAGTTCTTTCATAGTTAATTGTATCTCATGGGATACGAAAATGCAATTTTAGTAATGCAATTTGCTTTGCAAACTTAACAAATAAAGTTAAGTTCTGAAAGTAAATTACATTGCCAGCACCCTCTCAATCAATCTTTACATTGCTGGTAAGCCAGTTTATAGCTGGATGAGATATCATTTGTTGGGCTAATTTGCGATTAGTTACTAAACAGCTATCCATTTCTAAGTCTACTCAGCAATTTGAGTTGCTTGCTACTAATAAAAATTGGGCGGCTATTCAAAGCCATGAACTCGTCGGGTGTAAAATTTTAGGTACTGTTATTAATTTAAGTAGGCAAATAGCATAAGGCGGGACAACAAGTTTGCTAAATCCATGTGATAAGTGGCTGAATATTTATGGCAAAGTACTTTCCACGGGGTTCATTTGCCATGATTTTTCTAGCTCATCAATAATGAGCATTTGCCCATGCTTGGCTTGCGCATTAAAGGATAGAGCCTACAAATAAATGGATTTTTTATAACTTAACCTTTACTTGAATTCTCAATTTGTTCAATTAGCTGTAGCAGTTTTTCTTTGACTTGTTCTTTAGCTCTCGGACCCGCATGATTTTCTTCTTTTTTGTTGTCCACTAGATGATTAACAAAAATAATTTTCCTATTGCCTTTTTCAATCCAACCGATAAACCAACCATGCTTAATTTCAAGTTTTTTTGTTCTATCTTTATTTAGCAAAAATCCGCTTCCTGTTTTGCCATACAACTTCCAACCATAAGGAAGATTTTCAACATAAACAATATTTCTAGTCATACTTAGGGCATGCCCGCTGACTGGCACTTTATTTGCCAGCAAATTTTCCAAAAAAATGGCCTGTTCCTCAGGCGATATTTCTAAAGAACTTGAAAGCCAAGCATTTGTTAATCCATTGTCTTGTCCTTTATCACCAGAAATATCTTGATTGCCATAATTAAATCTTTTCACATAATCTTTGAATTTTTTCATGCCAAGCTGCGGAGTTAAAACCTGCGAATACCATACACAGCTATTTTTCATCCAACTCGTTGGATTTTGCGGATCTTTCCAGGATTCTAAGTACGCTTCATACTCTGGTTTAAAGGGCCACTGGGGATGCATTTCATCTTTTAAAATAACAGCATCATACCCCATGAGCGCCAATGCTATTTTAAAACTTGAACAAGGCGAATAACGTGTATTGCAATCGCCTTCATGTTTAATAACAACGCTGTTTTCCTTGGCTATAAAACAGCTTTCTGCAGCAAATACAGTATTGGCCGATAAAATTACAGAGCATAGAAACAATATGAGTTTTTTCATAATTTGCCTATTTTAAAAATTGTATGATTGATTTCAAAATTTCTTCGTTAATGCGAGGACCACCTCTGTCACATAAATCTATGTGTTTTGCCCCTTTTATAATGATTGTCTCCACTCCTTTATCTGGGACAACACCTGGATCTGACTTAGTATCATTGGCGCTGAAATGTAAAATCTGCACGCCTTTATCAGATGGAAATGGATAGCGCAAACTATCAAGAGAAATGGCCTTGCGAACTTTCCCACTATATTTATCTGTAAACATCATAGAAATATCACCACCATTTGAATGGCCTATTAAAATTACCTTGTCTAAATTTAAATTGGGGTTGGTTTTTTTAAGCTCAGTGATTATGAATAATATATTCTGAACGCCACGTTCCCAAAGAGGTTTGGGTATAGGAGTTTTAAAGGCCCTATTCCCTAATTTCCGAAAGTACCAAGATCAAAAAACAGCCAAAACGAACTCTCAATCAACCACGCCTACCTGCGTTTTATCGTCATCCAACCCTGCCGCGTGAAAAATCGTCCAGATCCACCGGGTAAGATTGATTTTTATGTGCGATTTACACGCATTCATAAACCCAAGACGACAACAAGCCGCGGCTATCGCTAGCCATTTCTCTCGTTTTTGTTAATTCATCAAAACTTTGTAGTCAGTGGGTGGTGCCCGAATGCCAGTACATGCCATGACCGACACCAAAGGTTCCTGTTTCCGATTGATGTGCGCCAGAATCTTGTTAATCACCTGACGGTCTTCGATGCACGCAATAATTCTCATAGCCCCTTGGCAATGCCTGCAAACCGTGACGTCAATGTTGAACACCCGTTTTAGTCGCATCGCCCAGCTCATTTTTCCACGACGCTCTTCACAGTCAGCAGGCAAATCCGTCGTTGCTATTGATGGGAGTTGCTTTTCTTTACCTTCACCTGTTACCGCAGCGCGGTGCTTGCTGTTCGGCGCAAACACGCCATGGAATCGGGTCAAGTGAAACCTTGGCTTAGGCACCAAGGCTGCCAGTCGAGCAATGAAATCCAACGGCTCGAATACCACATGGGTCGTCCCGTTTTTGTAGGGTGTCTTCAATTCGTAACTGAGCTTGCCATCCGGCAATCGCTCTAACCTGTGTGTGGATACGGCGGGTCTTGCAATGTAGCGGCAAAGCCGTTCCACCTTGTCTCGTTGATGTGATTTCGCACTGACGCCCGCATGAAGTGAAAAGCCCCCTCCTTTTGCCAACGTTTGACCATTTATTTCATCCGCCTCTTCATCTTGAGCAGGCAACGTTTTTAACGTGAAAACCTTCTTGCCTCGCTGAGAACCAACGGCAATTCGGTAAGTTATGGAACTGCCTTGCAGCTCATTGATCACATCATCGTCAAATCCATCCAGAAGCAGACTCCCCTCTTGCGAATCTCTTTCCAAATACCCCTCCCGCTCAAGTAACCGGGCTATGCGCTCACTAATCCGGTGAAGCAGGCTATTCATCTCGACTGATGTGGGCGTTTCAATCGCATGAAACTTGGCCGTCGCGCCATCGGAATCAAGCTCATAAACCCCATCAAGGAACAACATATGGAAGTGGATATTTAGATTAAGCGCACTACCAAAGCGCTGAATCAACGTCACAGCACCTGTCTTTGCAGTCGTGTTGGTAAAGCCAGCTTTCTTAACCAAGTAGGTGCTAATTGCCCGCGTCACAACCTCAAGTGCCCGGCTCAATACACGGGGTTCGCTTGCAAAAAGCCAGCGTAAGGGGAAAGGCAAACTCACCACCCACTGACGAATCGGTTGCTGAGGAAGTATGGAATCCACCAGCATTGCAGCACTCTCAACCATCCGCGAAGCCCCACAGCTGGGGCAAAAACCACGGCGCTTGCAACTGAATGCAACCAACTGTTCCTTATGGCATGAATCGCATTGGCTTCATGTGTATCTGCGTAAATAACATCTTCTCCCAAGGCATCAGCTTTTGGATTAGCTAAGTGACGAGAAAACAATGCGTGTGTTATCAAAAATTGTTGATCTTTGGCCGCGTCTTTTAGCTCACCTATGGTTTTTTGTATCGCTGGATCTGGTGTGATGTGAAAGTACAGTCGATGAAAAAAATGAACAGCAAGCATTGAATATGTTGATGGAAGCCAAGTTAAAATTTCCTTGAATTTTTTTTCGAGTAAGCCTAGATCAGTGGCTTGAATATGTAGTGAGGGGTGTAAAAGCTTTTCTTTATCAATATGTTGTATGTATTCGCATATGGTTTTTGTAATTGCTGTAGCGAATACATCAGGGATTTCTCGTATATGGATCAAAGGATCCATATAGAATACTTCGACTTGACGATATCGTGGAGTATGTTTTCCATTCGTCATAAAATTAAAGAAGCAACCTTCCTTATAGTCGGTTTCTGGTTTTTTACTGGTTAATAACTTGTCTACTCTAGACGTGGCAAATGAAGGGGCTATAAAACTTAAATCTATCTGTGAAAGAACATCGATGTCAGCTAATTCATCGCCACGGGGATTGAAGAGTATTTCATGCTTTAAAACGATATGGACGAGATGTTGGCGGATCTGTTCCACGGTTTCTTCGATCTCCATCTGTTCGTATAGCGGATTAAAAGAATTTATATCAAGATATCCATCCGTTAAAGAAAGCTGTATGAAGTACTCGTGTACCGCCATAAACGGATCCTTGAAATGAACAGCACCATTCTCGTCTCGTTCTCCTGCAAAGATTTTATTTTTACTCGCAAGGATTCTCTCGAATAGTTCTCTTGAAGAACCGTAAATATTTGGCAAAATGAAAAATATTTTTAACAGAGGCTCCGCAGCTAATCGATCTGTATGAGGCATCGTTTGTTGTCCTTATTCTTATAATGTTACAGTAGATCCCATGTCTTAGTGCTCTACATGATTAACACATGGAATGGCAAAATAAAGCCAAAATGGTATATTATCGATCACTCACGCTTCTGTCAAGACTAGCAGGTCAAAAAATTATTGTAACAAACGCTTTTCATAAAAAAACAGATAAATTACCGCCCAAAGAAAAAGAGCGGGCATTAAAAATTAAAGAAAACTATGAATCGCGTATTAGCTCTGGAGATTATTATGAATAAGCCATTATCTACTTTTGAAAGAAAAATGCAGGACAAACGATTTAAACAGGTTTATGAACAAAGCTATAAAGAGTTACTTTTTTCTGAGTTATTAATCTCTATAATGGACGCTGATGATAAATCTGTTCGTGGTTTAGCAGAAGAAGCCCAATTATCACCTTCTGTCATACAGGATCTTCGTTCTGGTAAACAAAATGATATTAAAGTAAGTAATTTAATAAACATAGCTAAAGCATTTGGATATGAAGTTATTCTGCAAAAAGGTAAAGAAAAGTTGGCTTTACATGATGAAATAAAAAATAAAAAGCATCACTTAAGTGTGGTTGCATATGCCTAATATAATGAACCCCGAAATTTAGACCAGTCAAAACAACCTTGATGAAAAAATTGCACTTGTGCCATTTGATATTCAATGGGCGCAACCCTACCAATCCGAAGCCACACGCCTTCAAAAAAGGCTCGGAGAAAAAATTATTGGGGGGAGGCCTTCGAGTTATAAGCACCTTGATTGAATGGTGAGGTTCCGGTGTATCTCAACATTTGGTTGCTTCTGTTTAAATATAGAGTAAGGATGGATTTCGATCATAGGTTTAGGAGAGTCTGAAGGAACCACTTCACAATAAACTGGCTTTATCAGCACTGATTCATCAAATACCGACTGATGAGTTGATACGGCGCCAGTTATGGCTATATTTGTATCGGTATGTTCTATTTCTGAGGATAGTTTGTTTAATACCCTTAAACATACGGTTTCAGTGGTTAATTTATGCTTTATTTTTTTAATTTCCTGCTTATTTTCTAAAAGATCAGCAATGTACTGATAGCCGAAGCGAATACCCGTGTAAAGAGACGTGCTAGTAAGACATAGGTTAGCAGCTATAAAAAATGCTATTATAAGTACCGGGGGAACGATGGGAATAATAGGAATAATTGCGGTAATGGCAATAGCAGTGACAAGGGCCATGGTAATGACAAACGCAAAGGCTACAATCGCTCGACCAAGTAGATCATAGTCAGGATTATACCTATGTAATACTTCGATACGATCAGTTAAGTTACGCTGAGCAGAATGAGCTTCCTTTTGTAACTTTTTCAATTGTTCTAAAAAATCATCCGATGAATTTTGTTTGAAAACAATCTCACACAACATCCTTAGTGCATCTCTTTCTTCAGCCGCTAACCCTCTTGATAAGATTTCAAGCTGTGCCATAAAAGGATTAATAATATTTTCTCGAATGGCTTCATCTCTTTTATCTGGAGATAGAATAAATGAAGACGGAGTAGACCTAATGGCTTCTAAAGCAGCATTACCAAACTTAATTAGCTCTTGAGTATTCATTTTTACCCCACAACGATGTAATTAATTGGTGATAGTGTAGCAAAATCTGTCCAAATAATCAATAAATTGATTTGTTTTTTATCAAAAATAAACGAAACGTCACTTTGCCTTATTATCGAGAGTCGTAATTGTCGCAGAAAACAGGAGCGCACAATCTCAAGACCTTTCAAGAGATAAGGATAAATCTTATGCTCAGGGTAGGGCTTGCTGATTGCAACCCAAGTAGCAGCTCATATGCTCATCGTGTTTCATGACGCTTACAAGGGTAATGATGACTAGAAATAAAGCCACTCATTTCCCTTGTCAGAGTTACTGCCCAACCAGTGAAGCTGTTGCTTTTTCAATTGGTATATCAACAACGTTCCGTGGTTTTCTTTGTATTTGGTTAAAAAATCTATTCACAGGATTGCGATCAATAGTCGAGCTTGCACACCCTGCGCCAATACCTCCCCAGATCAACCCAGCTAATACAGCTAGGCCTACAAAAATAAGGGAAACAGCAAGAGTGGGACATGCAATTGCAAACCCTAGACAAACACAAATAGCAATAAATGCTGGAATTTGTGCTATTAGATTCACTTTTAATTCTGATGTCTGGTAATGTTTTGTAAGTTCTTCAAGCTCACGCAGATCTGAAGAGAGTATTGGTTCCTGATTTTTAACTTTTTGTGTTAATTTTTTTAATGCGATGGCAATCTGCTCAAAGCGTTCTATCATATGTTAACAGCGGCATAAAAGCGCGGATAGATGGCGCAGATTTTTGTTAAAATTATAGACACACAATTCAAAAATAAAAAAGCATGTCATCAAGGCTGTGGTCACAAACTGCCGCGCCCACAGCCATTGAAAAGCATGTTAC
>JAPLRK010000060.1:23771-28821 GCA_026399195.1 Legionellales bacterium | reverse complement strand
CAAAAGGACGGGGAAAACTTGGACCCTCAGGCCTGCAAAGCGTACCGGTTAAGGATATCTTTTTATACCCCCTGGATCGAAATTTTAAAACGGTCTTGAAAAATTGGGCTTGTCAATAACGGGGTTGACCGAATGTTTACAGTTCATCATTTGTAACATATTGATTGTACTATAAAAGATGGTGCGCCCGGAAGGAATTGAACCTCCGACCCTCTGGTTCGTAGCCAGATACTCTATCCAGCTGAGCTACGGGCGCATGTCTTGGCGGAGAGGGAGGGATTCGAACCCTCGATGGGATTTTGTCCCATACTCCCTTAGCAGGGGAGCGCCTTCGACCACTCGGCCACCTCTCCATATCCCTTTGAGTAAGCCACTGAAATCTGATACTGATGAGCTTCAAAGGTGACGAAGTATATCAGTAATTATGCTGCCGTCAACATTTTAAAAAATGATTGATTGAGATTATTTCCAAAAAGGAAGATTACTGTTATCTTTATTCGTCGCGCCGTCTCAATCAGGAGATTTATGAAAACCAAATCAAATTTAAGTGGCAAGGCTGTCTATGTCATAGATGGTAGCCGAACGCCTTTTTTAAAAGCCAAAGGAGTGGGCCCATTTAGTGGTTCTGATTTGGCGGTTTCTGCAGGCCTACCCTTGCTCAATCGACAGCCCTTTTTACCTACAGCGCTTGATGAAGTGATTCTCGGCTCAGCTATGCCAGGGCCCGATGAAGCCAATATTGCACGAATTGTGGCACTGCGATTGGGTTGTGGGCATCAAGTGCCCGCTTTTACTGTGATGAGAAATTGTGCTTCAGGGATGCAGGCTGTTGATAATGCCTCTATCCAAATCGCTACAGGTCGAAGTGATCTGGTGCTTGCGGGTGGGACTGATGCCATGAGCCACGCGCCGTTGTTGTTTAATCAGAAAATGGCCGCTTGGTTGTCGCGCTGGTTTGTTGCTAAAAGTTCCGGGCAACGCTTGGCATTACTTACTCAATTCAGACCTTCATTTCTTGTACCAGTGATTGCTTTGCTGCGTGGATTAACCGATCCCATTGTAGGCTTGAATATGGGGCAAACTGCAGAAAATGTGGCTTATCGTTTCAACATCACTCGTCAACAAATGGATGCTTTCGCTTGTGAGAGCCATCGAAGAGTGGCTGAAGCCTACGCTTGCGGTAAAATGGATGAGGTCGTTCCTTTTATCGATAGCAAAGGGAAAATTTATGCAGAGGATGATGGCTTCCGTACTGATTCAACGGTTGAAAAACTGTCTACGCTGAAGCCTTTTTTTTTTAATAAATATGGGATGGTCACTGCCGCCAACAGTTCACAAATCACGGATGGCGCCTGTCTTTTGTTGCTGGCGAGTGCCGACGCGGTTAAAAAGCACGGTCTTCAAGTCATGGGACGAATTGTGGATTCACAATGGGCGGCCCTTGATCCCGCACAAATGGGTTTAGGGCCTGTTCATGCGACAGCTCCCATCATGCAGCGTCACCATCTAACGCCAAAAGATATTGATTGTTGGGAAATCAATGAAGCATTTGCTGCTCAAGTTCTGGGTTGCATGGCGGCTTTTGATGATCTTGATTATTGTCAAAAACAGTTAGGCCTGGAGACAGTGCTTGGCGCACCCTCGTTAGACTGTGTGAACTCGGAGGGAGGCGCCATTGCGATAGGTCATCCGATTGGTGCAAGTGGTGCTCGTATTATCCTTCATGTGTTGAAAGTCTTGCAACAAACCAATAAAAAACGTGGGATGGCTGCTATTTGTATTGGTGGTGGGCAAGGAGGGGCTGTTTATTTGGAGCGCGTAACTGAGGTGAGTAAAGATGAGTAAATATAATCATTGGTTGATGCAATGTGATTCAGATGAAGTGATTTGGCTTGGTCTGCATCGAAATAACTCACCAGTGAACTCCATCAATGATGAAGTTCTGGATGAACTGAATGGTTTGTTGCATGAGGTGGCACAAAAAAAATCTGCCAAGGGCTTAATCATCTATTCTCTTAAAAGCAAAGGGTTTATTGCAGGTGCTGACATCTATGCTTTATCCCAATTCCAACAACCGACACAAGCCGTTGACTTTCTAAGAAAAGGGCAAGCCGTATTGTCTTATTTGGAATCACTTCCTATTCCGACGCTGGCCATGATTGATGGTTTTTGTATGGGCGGAGGTTTGGAGCTGGCCTTGGCTTGTGACTATCGAATTGCCTCTGACGATAAGCATACGCGTTTAGGCCTCCCTGAAGTCATGCTCGGTATTCATCCAGGTTGGGGTGGGACTGTGCGTCTACCGCGACTCATCGGAGGGTTTTATGCCCTCTCTCAGGTGATGTTAACCGGGGCATCTTTATCGGCGGAAAGGGCTAAAAAATTAGGGATCCTCGATGAGGTGGTTCCTGTTCGACAGCTTTTGCGAGCGGCAGTTACTGTCATCAAGACATGCCCACCCAAACATCGGCCAAGATTTACCCAATCCCTGAGCAATTATTCTTGGATTCGTAGCCTATTGGCAAAAATAATGCGTCAGACGGTTTCAAAAAAAGTACGCAAAGAGCATTATCCCGCGCCATTTGCTTTGATTGATCTCTGGGAAAAGGAAGGCGGTTTTGATGAGAGGGCTTATCTCAAAGAGGCTGATTCTGTTGAGCAGTTGATCATGAAAAATGATACGGCGTTTAATTTGATCAGGGCTTTTTTGCTTCGGGAACGCTTGAAAAATTTTGCTAAAAAAAGTGAGTTTAAAGCCAAGCATGTCCATGTGATTGGTGCCGGGGTGATGGGCGGAGACATTGCCGCATGGTGTGCGCTTCGAGGCTTACATGTGACCTTACAAGATCAATCTTATGCACAAATTGCACCCTCTATTGCACGTGGTCATGCGCTTTTTAAGAAAAAACTTCGCAAGCCGCGGTTGATTCAAGCGGCTATGGATCATCTGGTTGCAGATCCTGAAGGGCATGGGATGAAGCACGCCGACGTGATCATTGAGGCGGTTTTTGAGAATTTAGAGGTCAAAAAAAGGCTGATGCAAGAAATTGAAGAGCGGGCGAACCCTCTGGCCATCATTGCATCAAACACCTCGAGCATACCGTTAGATGAGATTAGCCAACTCATGACTAACCCTAAGCGCTTGGTCGGGATTCATTTCTTCAATCCTGTTTCGAAAATGGAACTGGTTGAGGTGGTCTGTGGTTCCAGAACCTCAAAAGACATCGTGCATCATGCCTGTGCGTTTGTGAATCAAATTGCTCGATTACCTCTACCTGTGACCTCCAGCCCTGGGTTTTTGGTTAATCGTGTTTTGATGCCTTATCTGATGGAATGTGTTCAATTGCTGAATGAAGGATTTTCTGCAGAGGTGATTGATGATGCCGCATTGTCCTTTGGTATGATGATGGGTCCGGTTGAATTGGCGGATAGGGTGGGGATGGATGTATGTCTTGCTGTTGCTGAAAACTTAACCTCGCATTTTGGTGGTGCTGTTCCTACCCGCCTCCGAAGCATGGTAGAAGCCGGAAAGCTTGGTTGTAAATCAGGAGAAGGCTTTTACCATTATAAAGGCGGGAAACCTGTGAAACAAAAAGTGACGAACACCAGTAGCCATCAAGCCATTTATGAACGACTGATTTTGCGGATGGTGAATGAGTCCGCTGCTTGCCTACGTGAAGGGGTAGTGACTGATGCTGATTTGTTGGATGCGGGCATGATATTTGGTACAGGATTCGCTCCATTTCGAGGTGGGCCTATGCATTATGCCAAACAATTTGGACATGATAACTTAAATGAACTATTCACAAGCCTTGAAACACAATACGGGGAACGTTTCAAAGCAGATTCGGATCTCTAGTATCAATCGTTATCGGTGTGTTACGGCTCTTGTTCTGTTCCTATTTTTGCATGGGACAAGTGCTGTTATACTCGAGATTCCGTTAGAAGGGAATCTGGTAGGTGAGGTAGAATATGCCTCCCCAGAACCTGGCGAAACCCTTTCTGAAGTGGGTCTGCGTTATGACATAGGTTATGAAGAAATGGTCAAAGCCAATCCAGGAATTGATCAAACTCATCCATTGTCGCAGCAGCTGAGGTTGTTGATCCCCTCACGATTCACCTTACCGTCAGGCCCTCGTCACGGATTGGTCATTCAAAAATCCGCATATCGTCTCTTTTATTTTCCTGAAACTGAGGATTTGGTGATGACATATCCTGTGGGGATAGGCCGCAAGGGTTGGGAAACCCCGTTAGGAAAAACCTCAATCATTGCAAAACAAACAAATCCCACTTGGCGACCCAGTGCCCATCTTCAGGAAGAGGCTTTAAAAAATGGGCAAATGCTCCCAGCTGAGTTTCCATCAAACAAAGAAAATCCATTGGGTCAACAGGTGCTTCGGCTGGGTTGGCCTACCTATCTTATCCACGGAAGTCCTCATCCCGAGGGCATCGGCAGGCCTATCAGTGCGGGATGTATCCGCATGCTCGAGGAGGATATGGCGTCTTTGTTTTCTGAGGTTCATGTCGGGACGTCTGTTCGGGTGGAGAAGTAAGGATCGGGATCTACCTCAGCGCACGCCTTAAAATTTTACCCACATTGGTTTTCGGTAATTCATCATAAAATTCAATCAGTTTGGGAACTTTGTATGCGGCTAAATGTTCGCGAGCATGAGCTATCACTTGATCTGCCGTTAAGGATTTATCTCGCTTGACAATACATGCCTTCACATGTTCAACCTCATCAGCGCCCATCACGCCAAGTACACCTACTTCTAAAACGGAGGGCAACATACTGATCACTTGCTCTACTTCGTTTGGGTAGACATTGAATCCTGAGACGATGATCATGTCCTTCTTTCTATCAACGAGATAGATGTAACCTTCTTCGTCTATTCTCGCAATATCCCCTGTTCGGAAAAAACCATCAGACCAAAAAGCTTCTGCTGTTTCATCTGGGCACTGCCAATAACCAGGCGTCACCTGAGGCCCCTTGACACATAGTTCTCCCTCTTCACCTATGGGAAGCTCTTTTCCAAGGTTATCTCGAATC
>JAPLRK010000060.1:0-23761 GCA_026399195.1 Legionellales bacterium | reverse complement strand
TGATGAAATGGGTAATCCAATACTACCGTTAAATTCTTTGATGTACATGGGGTTGATGGTCACAGCCGGACTGGTTTCAGTCAAACCATATGCTTCAAGCACACGTGTGTGCGTTTGCTCTCGCCACTTAAGGGCGACACTCTTTTGTAGTGCCATCCCACCCGAGAGAGCTAGTTTTAATTTTTTGAAATCAACTTCTTTGAATTTAGGATGATGGAGGAGGGCATTGAATAACGTATTCACACCGGTAATGGCTGTAAATCCGGAATGTTTGATGTCATGAATAAAGGTCTTTAAATCGCGTGGATTGGTGATCAAAATGTTTTTAGCCCCCACATTAAAAAAGGTCAGCCCATTCGCTGTGAGTGAAAAAATATGATAAAGAGGTAATGCGGTCACAATGATGTCATCACTGCCTAAGGACATAGGTGAAATCCATGCGGAGGCTTGGATGACATTAGCAACCATATTGCCATGGGTCAGCATAGCGCCCTTGGCTTTTCCTGTGGTTCCTCCGGTGTATTGAAGTAATGCAATGTCTTGATGATGAAGGGATCTGGGCTGGAAATGTCCAGATTTACCTTTGTTCATGGCCGTTTTAAAATCTATGGCCTTTGGAATCGAATAGGCAGGGATCATTTTTTTGAGATATTTCACCACGGCATTGACTATAACGCGTTTGATGAAAGGAAAAACATCGCCAATTTGTGTCACAATGACATGTTTTAGAGCGGGCAATTCGGGCAATGATTTTTCAATGGTTTTGGCAAAATTGGCCAAAACGATGACCGCTTCCGCACCGGCGTCACTCAGCTGATGTGTTACTTCATCACGTGTATAAAGTGGATTGGTATTCACCACAATCAAACCGGCTCGTAAAATGCCAAAAAATACGATGGGGTATTGCAAAATATTAGGGAGCATGATGGCGACACGAGCGCCTTGTTGTAGGCCTAATTGTTGTAAGGCTATCGAAAATTGCATGCTGAGGGTATCTAATTCACCATAACTTATCGGGGTGCCCATATTAACAAAGGCGATGTTATTTTTGTATTTTCGGCAAGCCGTATCAAACATATCCACTAATGAGGCATAAATGTTAGCATCTATTTCAGGAGGCACTCCTTGTTGATAATGCTTCAACCACAATTTTTCCACGCTGTTGACCTTCTGTTATTTATCAGTGCGTGCTAGTATAAACAAAAACTAGGGCGATGGATATCGCGAATATGACTGATAATCTCTTGAAATCTCAAGCATTTAAGCTCAAAGGACGACTTTACACTCTAACCGTGATGCATGTGTTAGATGGTGATCTTGCCCTGTGTGAAAAACAACTGATCGATGTGATCTCAAAGGCACCTCGTCTCTTTGATAACACCCCGCTTGTGTTGGACTGCTCATCCATTCGTGAGGAGAGCTTTGACTTAGCTCACTTTTGTCAGCTGTTGCGTGAACATAGCTTGGTTCCCATAGCCATCCAAGGAGGTAGTCCCCTCTTAGCCACGATCGCACAATGTCAGGGCCTTGCGCTTCTCAACACATCGCTTCATCAAAACAAACCTAAAAAGCATAAAACGGAAGGCGAAGCCATCACACAGGCCCCACCTCTCTTGGAAACGATAAGAACCAAACTATTAACCACCCCAGTTCGCTCAGGCCAACAGGTTGTTAGCAAGGGCGGAGATCTTGTGATTACGTCTGCGGTCAGTCATGGTGCTGAGCTTCTTGCGGATGGTAATATTCATGTTTACGGCGCTTTACGGGGTAGGGCTCTGGCGGGTATTGCGGGCGATAAGCAAGCCCGTATTTTTTGCCAATCCCTAGAAGCTGAACTCCTCTCGATTGCGGGATTTTATCGGTTAAGTGATGCCATTGAACCTATGGCTGGGCCTTGTCAAATATTTCTTCAGGATGACCACATACAAATTGAACCTTTATGAATGAGGCTGTATTTATCTCGGATCTTCATCTGGATCCGATGGCACCAGACATCACAGAACGCTTTGACCGCTTCATCGAATGGGCATTACAAAACACCCAAGCGGTTTATATTTTAGGTGATTTGTTCCATGTTTGGCCAGGCGACGATGCTTTAGATTCGTGGAGCCAGGCACAAGCTTTCAAACTGGCTCGTTTGGCTGAGGGTGGGATCAAAGTGTATTTTTTAGCCGGTAACCGTGATTTCCTATTAGGCGATCGTTTTGCACGATTGGCGTCTTTCACTCGCTTGAAAGAGCCTACGGTGATAACCCTCGGTGAAAAAAGGATTCTTCTGGTTCATGGCGATCGCTATTGTACCCTTGATAAGGGGCATCAATGGCTTAGACGATTAACACGTAATGCCCTTTTTCCGAAACTTTTTTTGAAATTGCCATATGCCATTAGACTCAAAATTGTCAAAGAAGCAAGAAAGCGAAGCAAGGGGAGTAAAAAATTGGCTTTACCCTTCATGGATGTGGTACCGAGAGACTTGCTTTGGCATATGGTGAAATGTGACGTAACCCTATTGGTGCACGGCCACACCCACCTTCCTGGATTAACAGAGCATCCTTTCCAAGGGACCTGTTATCAGCAGTATGTCTTAAGTGATTGGGATGACAATCCCTTATTGATGTGCTATGATCAGCCAAGTGGTTTTTATTTTACTCGATTATCGGAGAACTATCATGCCAGTTAGTCATGAAGAGAAATTACGTCAATATATAGTCAATAGTCGTTTAAAAGAAGCGTGGGAAGCTGATATCAATCAAGCCCAACTCCTTAAGCATAGTGAAAAAATTCAACGAGAAATGCAAATCAGGGAACTGGATCGAAGAGTGCCTCGTGCTAAAAAGAAAGAAGAATACCATAAGCTCATGGCAAGATTGGTTCACGAAATAGATAGCGTTCGTCAACGTGGGTATGATACTTTTGTTGCAGCGATGGCTGATACCTTTTATATGGCTATTTTAGCCTGTGAAGTAGCAGAAAAGTCAGGTTTTGTCGGTCATGGGATTCGTATGATATTCGGTGCTGATCATCATTCAGTGATTGATTTGATCCGCATGAAAATGAAAAGCCCACCCAAACACATTTCAGAATTACCAAAGCTCCAATTTGATCTTCGATTAAAAGCGGATGGCACATTAGATAAGGCAGCGATGCGCCACAGTCTCTCCACTGATACGGGTGAGCTTATTTCCAAGGACATCAAAACTCAACTGGAACATACCATTGAACATGGTGTTGAATTATGGCTTGCTTCTCGGCATTATAAGCCTAACCCAGATCTGGCAGGCGGTTTTGTTTCTGACGATTATTTAGCGACACCGCTGACCAAGGAAAAATTTGATGAATTAGCGCTGGATCCAGTTCGTGGGATCGGTGCTTTTTTTGTTCATGGGTTCCCCATGGACATAGAGCATGTGCATGCCCCATCATCACCTCGTTTGGGAGGGTAGCACAACTCCGCACACTATTTTCAACACCATAAGGGAAGAACAATGACTGATGACATCACGGAGTTAGATCTATCGAAATGGTATTCTACTTATGGTGTGTTAACTGCGGAGAGTGTTCTGGACAGATTTGAGGTTGAACTCAATCAAGAGGAGTTGTTAACGGCCACTCATAGTTCACGCAGTGCCTATTATCAACTTTTGAAAATTCCCATGAGAAATATTTTCAATGGCATTATTCTTCAGCAAGCGCATGATTATCAAGTTTATGCTCAAAAACAATTCATTGATTATCTATTGTCTGGCGAGGCGGGTAAGGATGATAGTATGCCTGGTGCACCCACGAGACAAGATTTAGAAGACGCTCGTCTTGCCCTTATTGACATAGGTGAAAATTTCAATAATCAAGAAATAGCGCATCAAACGCTTATTGCGGACAGTCAGGCAGAGTTGATTGATTTGGCGTTTGTCCTTGAAAAATCGATGAGCATTGCCATAAAAAAAATAAATCGTATCTTACAAAATGCGCAGCTGAATTATGATGCGTCGCGGATTGAAGAGTCCATTCGAGTCTTACTGATTCAGTTTGATGGGATAACTGAGGATAGTTTGGCTATGTCTTCATCCTATTGGAACATCATGTCGCAGATGCTTCAAATCAAGCTGAATCATTCAGTACGTGAACCATTGGCAGATGCTCTCATGATGATTGCAGATCCTAGGCGTTATTTGGATCATACTTTAGCGCAATACCTCGATCAAACCAGAGACATGGGTATTTATCTGCGCGGCTATCGTAGTCAATTTTATAATTTGGTCTTACGCGCAACCGAGCTCATAAACTTACTGCCGGACTATATGGTAGATAAAGTCAAAGAGGAAGAAAATCGCTCGTCACTTTATTTTGATGCTCAGATTGGTGGTGAATAGTCTTTTAAATCTACTCGAGATCCCGGAAAAAGTATCAATTTTTAACATTCTTCTGTTTGGAGCTGGTTCATGCAATCGCGTTTTGTACATTTACGAGTACATACCGAGTATTCTATTGTTGATGGTTTGGTACAAATCAAGCCTTTGGTCGACGCATTGCCAAAACTTGGGATGAATGCTGCCGCGGTGACTGATTTTTGCAATTTGTTTGCGACTGTTAAATTTTTTCAAGAAGCTGTAGCCTCTGGGATTAAGCCTATTATTGGATGCGATTTACTTTGTCACGATGCCAAAAGACCAGAGCAATCCACCTCACTGGTTTTACTCTGCTTGAATGAGGTCGGTTATCGGCAATTAACACGCCTTGTTTCCAGAGCCTATCAAGAGGGACAGTATCAAGGGTCACCACGCGTTCAATATGACTGGCTTAATGGGCATACCGAAGGATTATTGGCGTTATCTGGCGGGCGGGGAGGGGCTATTGGTCAAGCCTTGTTGGTTGATGATGTGGCGACGGCCACTCTAGTGGCAAAACGGATGATCTCCCTTTTTCCGGGTCGTTTTTACCTTGAGATTCAACGCACCGCTCGGGCGCAAGAGTCACTCTATAATGAACGCATTGTACGACTAGCCGAAGTGCTTAACTTACCGCTGGTAGCCACCAATGATGTACGGTTTTTATTGAAAGAAGATCATGAGGCTCATGAGGCTCGTGTTTGTATTCATGAGGGTTATGCCTTATCGGATCCTCGGCGAAACATCAGTTATTCTCACGAGCAATATTTGCGATCGGCAGATGAGATGTGCACCTTGTTTTCTGACTTACCGCAAGCATTACAAAATACGGTTGAAATCAGTAAGCGTTGTAGCCTGACCTTAGATTTAGGTCACAATTACTTACCTAATTTCCCTATTCCCGATGGTTCCTCGGTGGAGTCCTATTTGTCTCAGCTGGCACAACAGGGTCTTGAACATCGGCTACATAAACTGATGCGTAGCCTCTCTGAATTGGACTTGGTGTCCAAACGAGTGCCTTATGACCAACGGCTCCAATTGGAGTTAGGTGTCATCAACGCTATGGGCTTTGCGGGATATTTTCTGATTGTTGCTGATTTCATCCAATGGGCCAAACAAAACGACGTGCCTGTGGGACCTGGTCGAGGCTCAGGCGTTGGCTCTTTAGTCGCCTATTCTTTGCAGATCACAGATCTTGATCCCTTGGAGCATGAATTGCTGTTTGAGCGATTTTTAAATCCAGAGCGGGTTTCCATGCCTGATTTTGATATTGACTTTTGTATGGAAGGTCGTGATCGGGTCATTGAGTATGTGGCTGACAAATATGGTCGTCAAAGCGTGTCTCAAATCATCACTTTTGGCACCATGGCTGCGAAAGCTGTTGTGAGGGATGTGGGGCGGGTGTTGGGTCATCCTTATGGGTTTGTTGATTCCTTGGCCAAACTCATTCCTTTTGAATTAGGGATTACTTTAAAAAAGGCACTTGAGCAAGAAGATGAGTTAAAGCGACGCTATCTTCATGAAGAAGAAGTTAAAGATCTGTTTGACTTGGCCCAAAAATTAGAAGGAACCATTCGAAATGCTGGGAAACACGCGGGAGGGGTGGTCATTGCTCCTTCGCAACTAACTGATTTCACAGCTATTTATTGTGAAGAAGGCTCTACCCAATTGGTGAGTCAGTTTGATAAGGATGATGTTGAGGCTGTGGGCCTAGTCAAGTTTGACTTTTTGGGTTTAAGAACGCTCACCATCATTGATTGGACACTGAAAACCATCAACCGTAAACGTCAAGAAAACCATTTACCGCCAGTGGATATCCATGACATTCCCATGGATGACAAACAGACCTTCAATCTTCTCAACGTTTGTCATACAACAGCCGTTTTTCAGTTGGAATCTCGTGGGATGAAAGACTTGATTCATCGACTGCAACCGGATTGTTTTGATGAGGTTATCGCTCTGGTAGCCTTGTTTCGACCAGGTCCCTTGCAGTCGGGGATGGTGGATGATTTTATTGATAGAAAGCATGGACGGTCGAAGGTAGAGTATCCTCATCCTGATTTAGAAGCCGTGCTCAAGGCGACCTATGGGGTTATTCTTTATCAAGAACAAGTGATGCAAATTGCTCAAATTTTGGCTAACTATACCTTGGGAGCCGCTGATTTGTTGCGTCGAGCGATGGGGAAGAAAAAACCAGAGGAGATGGCGAAGCAACGCCTCATTTTTATTGAAGGCGCACAAGCCCGGGGTGTGGAGACGCGCGTTGCAACGACCACCTTTGATTTGATGGAGAAATTTGCGGGTTATGGGTTTAACAAATCGCATGCAGCGGCTTATGCTTTGGTGGCTTATCAAACCGCGTGGCTGAAGGCACATTTTCCAGCGGCTTTTATGGCGGCGGTGATGTCGTCTGATCTGGATAATACGGACAAGGTCGTAACGTTTATTCGAGAGTGTGAACGGATGTCGCTAAAGTTGATTCCGCCCGAGATCAATCGCTCACATTATGAGTTTACGATCGAGGATGATCAGACCATCCTTTATGGGTTGGGCGCCATCAAAGGCGTGGGTGAGTTGGCCATTCGATGCATTGTGGAAGAACGCCAAGCAGGACCTTTTAGTGGTTTGTTTGATTTTTGCAGACGATTGGATCTTCGGAAAGTGAATCGTCGCGTGATGGATCCTTTGATCAAAAGTGGGGCGCTTGATGAATGGGGTGTTGAGCGTTCGGTATTGGTTCAATCTCTTGAAAAAGCCATGCAGATGGGGACTCAATCTCACCAAAATCAGCGGAGTGGGCAGATTGATTTGTTTGGTTTGATTGAAGATGGGCCATTAGGTGAAGAATATGTTCATTGTGAACCTTACAGAACCAAAGAGCGTTTGGCATTTGAAAAGGCAACACTCGGGTGGTACGTATCGGGTCATCCGGCACAACCTTATCATCAAGAGCTGAAAGGTTTTGTTCAACTTATCAAAGCGTTAAATCCTCATCAGGGCAAAAAAGCCATCATTTGCGGATTAATCCAAAATGTTCGTCGGGTATTAACCAAACGTGGCAAGAAGTTAGCCATTATTCAGCTCGAGGATCCGTCTTCAAGTCTTGATGTGGTAGCTTTTTCAGAAATTTTTGACCCGCAACAAGCTGATTGCGTTGCGGGTCAAATGGTCGTGATGGAAGGAGAGCTTGGGAAAGACGAGTATAGTGGTGGCCTTAAAATGTTGGCTACCGCAATCTATCGGATGGATGAGGCCCGTACCCGCTTCGCCAAATGTCTTATTTTGACATTATCTTCGAACGATCATGCTCTTTTATCTACCTTACAGTCGACCTTGAAGGCGCATCTTGGGAAATGCGTTGTTCAAATTCGATACGCCAATGAAGATGTAAAAGCCGCAATCAATCTTGCACCTTCTTGGCGTGTGACACCTAGTGATGCATTGTTGGCGCACTTGACTGACTTGTTGGATGAGGGGCGGGTAGAAGTGTGTTATTAAGGTGATAAGGATCGGGAGCGAAATAACCTCCATCTTTGCGTAAAAACAGGAAGTTATTTCGCTACTGATCCTAACCATTCCTTTTTTTCCATTTTATGTCATAATTTTGACAATTTCTTGAAGATGTTTTGATGGTGGATTTTAACATGGCCTTATGTCGTAAACTATTTTTTCTACTTTGTTTTGTTTTGGTTCAACAGGTTAGCGCAGGGAGTTCCGGTGAGCATTATTATCGTAATTTTTGGAGCCCGATGTTTCACTCGGGGCGTTTGAGTTATTGCACCGTCGATGGGAAGCGATGTGGGTTGGCGGTGGCTAGTTCATATTGCAAAATGATGGGTTATGAGCGTGCAAAAAACGAGATCATCGATTACAACGTGGGCCTCACGCATTATCTTGCCAGTGAAGCGAAATGCCGAGGTGTTCGCTGTGATGGTTTTATGTTGATCACTTGTGAGGGCCGTTTTACAGATAAGCCTGTGAAACATTATTTCTACCGCTCAAGACGTTTTGTTGTTCCTCGTTTCGATAATCATCGTGTGGATTGGTGTTATAAAAGTGGCAAGGGATGTGGTCAGCGTGCTGCCTATTCTTTTTGTAGAAGAATGGGGTATATGAATGCTCAATCCTTTCAAAAACAAACCTCAGTCTTGGTGACACGATCTTTAGGTGATCAGAAAATATGTTTTGGCACGCAATGTGCAGGCTTTGCATCTATTACTTGTTTTCGATGAGGTTAGGATCGCGCTCGAAATAACTTCCTATTCTTGCGCAAAGTTGCAAAAATAGGAAGTTATTTCGGGCGCGATTCTTAGGGCCCTTACGCTTCTTTTTTGTCTTTGGTTTTGGCTTTTGGCTTTACGGCTTTGGGCTTTTCTTCTTTAGGTTTTTGGGCTTCAGCTGTTGGTTTTTTAACGGATTCAACCACGTCGCCATGGTTCTTTTTGTAGTCATTGATGATTTCAGTCACGCTGTTGCGGATGTCTTTGAACAGCTTACCAGTCATTTCTCCTAATTCCTTCAGATCGGGTAATTTTGATTTAAAATCACTCATTGCATGCTCCATGGTTAAATGCTTAAGCTAAGTATAGACCGCTCCATATGTCTTTTGTCAATTGTTTAGGCCCAAGGCTGTAAGAAGGAGAGGGTGGGTTTTAAAATTTTCGCAACCAAAGTTTGTTTACAGTGGACCGTGATTTGATAGACAGCGTGCGTTTGCATTTTCAGCGAAATATAGTCATCACTCGTTTTCAAAGAATCGACCAGGCGAAGATCAAAGGCATCCTTTGCAAGCCAGTGCTCACCCGTGGCTACTTTTTTGATATCTAATTGGGAGCGATTAGCGAGGACATAATCTCTGAATTGTAAATGAATTTTTTCTAAGTCTTCCTGGAATTTTTTACGCCCTTTTTCAGTATTCTCCCCAAATAGGGTTAAGGTTCGCTTATATTCACCAGCGGTTAACAATTCAATATCAACATCATGTTTTTTAAGCCAACGGTGAAAGTTGGGTAATTGTGCAACGACACCGATGGAGCCGATGATGGCAAATGGGGCAGCAACAATGTGGTTTGCAACACACGCCATCAAATAGCCGCCAGAGGCTGCCATTTTGTCGATACAAACCGTTAGGGGGATGTGTTTGTCTCGAGCGCGTTGGAGTTGGGATGCCGCAAGGCCATAGCCGTTCACAGCGCCCCCAGGGCTTTCTAAGCGGATGAGAATTTCATCCTTTGGGGTGGCGATGGCAAGGACCGCTGTGATTTCATCTCGAAGTTGGTCGACTTGTGACGCTTTGATATCGCCAGAAAAATCAATGACAAACAGAGACGGCTTTTGGACTTTATCTTTTTTCTTTTTCTTGGTTTTCACGCCAAAAATACCTTTTCGCATCTGCTTCAAAGTGTCTTCATACTCATCATTGAGGGAAGTGATCTCTAATTTGGGTTTGGGTTTACGACCCAAGGAGAGGACAGACACAAACAGCAAGAGAATCGCTATCACCAATGTGAACGATTTTAATAAAAATAATCCGTATTCGGAGAGAAAATGCATCGTGATCTTATGTTTTTATGACATGCGGTGATTATCACTGTCATTGGCAAGGAGTGCAAGAGCGTAAAAAATTTTTGCAACGGCTTTGTTCAAACGTTAACATTTATGATAGCCTCTCCCTTTTTAGAATCGAAAAACGCCATGCTCGATGTGATCAATCTTGAGTTTGAGTATCCTGACAAGCCCTTGTTGACTGGCATTTATTTCCGTTTGCAGGAGGGGTGTCTTTTGCATTTGCGGGGTGGGAATGGGGCTGGTAAAACCACGCTTTTAAAATTACTCTCAGGGTTGTTGCGTCCTTTGACAGGAGAGATTCTTTATCGTGGGCACGCGATTCATCACGATTTGATGAGCTATCAACAAAGGATTTGTACTGTTGGTCATAAAACAGGCTTGAATCCCTTCCTGACCGTTCGAGAGCATTGTAGGCTTGAAGCACAACGCTCACCGCTTGTGTTGCGATTTGATGATTTGATGGATGCTTTTCTGCTTAGAGGGTTTGAAGACGTGACTTGTGGATTGTTGTCTGTGGGCCTTCGACGGCGAGTCAGTTTGCTTAGATTGTTGATGTCGGATGCCCCTTTGTGGCTTATGGATGAACCTCTGGTGGGACTCGATAAGGAGGCTGTGAGGCTTTTGATGCATCATGTGAATCAACATCTCGTTAGAGGCGGGGCTATTGTTTTGACCTCCCATCAATCGTTGCCCATGAGATCAGACCATTATCAGGAATATCTCTTGTGATAGCACTTTTTAAAAACCAGATCTCAAGAGAATTTTTGCAACAAATAAGGCAACCTCGCGCCATCGTCAATGGCTGTCTCTTTTTTCTTATGATCGTGGTCTTTTTTCCATTAACCATGTCCCCTGATGTCCAACTGTTGCAGAAGATTGCTCCAGGACTGGTCTGGATAGCGATGCTGCTGGCCTTGTTTTTGTCCTCAGAACGCCTATTTCAACAAGATTATGACGAGGGCGTGATCGAACAATGGTTGGTGTCGGGATATCCCATTAGCGTGAGGGTGTTTGCAAAAGTCTTCATCCATTGGGTTTTTACCTTGCTTCCAATGCTTATTTTTTGCCCATTTTTAGCCGTTCTGTTTTCGCTAAATACCCATGAAACACTGATTTTAGCAGCCTCTTTGGTGCTCGGAACGCCTGCGATTCTATTTTTATGTGCACTCGCCGCGGCTTTTGCAACAGGACTTCAGCAGCGGGGAACTTTGATGGCCCTCATTCTGTTCCCCTTAACCCTCCCCATCATGATCTTTGGTAGCGGTACGCTTCACTCGGTGATTGAAGGTCTGCCAGTAAGCGGTCATCTAGCCTTATTAACAGCCATGTCAATGGTGGTTTCAACTTTGATGCCTTTTGCAGTGGCTGGTGTGATTCGCGTTGGATTGGTTGATTGATTCATGATATCATTTCCCTCTTTTTCTGATTTAATTATTTCCTATGTGGAAGATCTTGTATCAACTGGCCTCGCCAAAAACATGTTATATGTGGTCTCGACGATGGGTTCCATGGCTTTCGGCTGCGGCTTTCGTTTTTTTGACCGTAGGATTCACCTGGGGTCTGTTTTTTGCGCCACCGGATCAACAACAGGGAGATGCGTTTCGTATCATCTATGTTCATGTGCCCAGTGCCTTTTTATCCATGGCGCTTTATGCCTGGATGGGATTTTTAGCCGTCTTGATGCTCATTTGGCGGATCAAATTAGCAGGCATTTTTCTACGTCAATGTGCAGAAGTTGGGGCCTCTATGGCGTTTATCGCTTTAGTCACAGGGAGTATTTGGGGTAAACCGATGTGGGGGACCTGGTGGATATGGGATGCCCGTTTAACTTCCGAACTTATTTTATTGTTTTTATATGGCGCTATTCTTGCGACGGGTCATGCTTATCAGAACAAGGAGCAGGGGGATAAAATGATTTCGATTTTAACGCTTGTAGGATTGGTTGATTTGCCAGTGATACATTATTCAGTGGTTTGGTGGAATACCTTACATCAAGGAGCGACTTTAACCCTTCTATCTAAGCCTAAAATCGATGTGCTGATGCTCTATCCTTTGCTGCTTTGTTTGTGCGGATTTGCGTTATATTCACTCGTCGTGATTCTACTCAAGGTGCAAAATGAACTTGTTTTGCGTGAGCGTCTTCAAAGTTGGGTGAGACTCCTCATGAGTGACAATTTATGAACCAATGGTTCGCAATGGGCGGCTATGCTGGATATGTTTGGTCAGCTTACGGTCTGGTTAGTGTTGTTTTTTTGTTTCAACTTGTCAGCACGAAATGGCGTCAAAAACGCACTCGTGATCTGCTGCGACAGTGGCTAAAGAGTATGCCCCAATGAAACCGCGTCGATTACGTCAATTAACGGTAGTCCTTTTGGTGCTTACGCTTTTATCCATAGCCACAGCCTTGGTTTTATATGCTTTAAGACAAAATATCAGCCTTTTTTATTCCCCTTCTCAGGTGGTGATGGGAGAAGCCCCAAGTCACCACTCAGTCAGAGTAGGAGGCATGGTTGTTCCGGGGAGTGTTGTGCGCAAAAACCATGATTTGAAAGTGCAATTTGAAATCACTGATTATGCTCATACGATTGTTGTGAGCTATACAGGAACGTTGCCTGATCTTTTTCGTGAGGGCAAAGGTGTTGTAGCAGAAGGGGTGCTCGTGGATAACCATCATGTGAAGGCTCATGAAGTCTTAGCAAAGCATGATGAAAATTACATGCCACCCGAAGTCAAAGCTGCATTGGATGTAGGGTCTAAAAATAAGGACAAAGCCTAACAATGATTGCTGAGATGGGTTTGTTTTCGCTGATTCTGGCCTTGATTTTTGCGATATTATTGGTGATTGTACCTACTTATGGGCTTTATTCTAAAAAATCAAATGTTGTGTCTTCTGCACACGTGTATGTGTGTGGTCAATTTGCTTCAATCGCACTTGCCTATCTTTGTTTGACGGTTTGTTTTCTACAAGATGATTTTACGGTCAACTATGTCCTGATGAACTCTAGCATTTCACTGCCTTGGTTTTATAAACTCTGTGCAGTTTGGGGTGGACATGAAGGTTCCATGCTGCTCTGGGTTGCTATATTGAGCTTCTGGATGTTGGCGGTCAGTTGTTTCAGTCAATCTTTGAGTGAGGATATCCGAACGCGAGTGCTCGTTATTCTGGGTGGTTTGAGCATCGGTTTTATTCTTTTTCTAGTGGCGACATCAAACCCATTTTCACGTCAATTTCAGATTTTAACGAGTCAGGGGCGCGATTTAAATCCCCTGTTGCAAGACCCTGGTTTCTTATTTCATCCCCCTATGCTGTACATGGGCTATGTTGGGTTTTCTGTCCCTTTCGCTTTTGCAATGGCTGCCCTTTGGCTGGGGCGTGTCGATACATCGTTTGCCAAATGGACCAGGCCTTGGACCGCTGCTGCTTGGTGTTTTCTGACGGCAGGGATCACACTAGGGAGTTGGTGGGCCTATCGAGAATTGGGTTGGGGCGGATGGTGGTTTTGGGACCCTGTAGAAAATGCCTCTTTCATGCCTTGGCTTGTGGGTACGGCGTTGATTCATTCCTTGGCTGTCTGTGAAAAGAGGCGGAAATTCATGGCCTGGACGCTTCTTTTATCCATCACGGCATTTTCTTTGAGCTTGGTGGGGACTTTCTTGGTGCGATCAGGTGTTCTCACTTCCGTCCACGCTTTTGCCGTTGATCCCGAACGAGGTCTTACTATTTTGGTGTTTTTGTTGCTCGTCATTGGCGGGGCGTTAACTATGTTCGCAATCCGTGCCCCATCCCTAGAGAGAGATAAGCATCCAGGATTTGTTTCCCGTGAGAGTGCGCTTCTTTTGAATAACATCTTTCTCGCCGTCGCCATGTTAACGGTACTGATGGGCACCTTATATCCTTTGATCATCGATGGATTGAACCTCGGGAAATTGTCGGTCGGCGCACCCTATTTTAATACGGTATTTGTGCCCCTCATGATGCCCTTGTTTTTCATGATGGGTTTGGGTGTCCATTTGCATTGGCGGAAAGACAGCCTCCTGAGAGTGCTATCCCAATTGAAGTTGGTAGGTGTTTTAAGTCTTCTGTTACCCGGTCTTTTATTGTTTACACTTGAAAATCATGTTTCTTATACCGTTTGGTTCGGATTATCGATGGCTTTTTGGATCATATTTAGCACGCTCAAAGTGCTCTGGGAGAGATTGCAAGGGCGAGCAGGAAAATCTTTAGGACAAGCGTTTTTAGGAATGGTAACAGCACATCTTGGCGTCGCGGCGACCGTGATTGGAGTATCAGTTTCGACGGGTTATGGGTTTCAAGAAGATCTCAAGATGGCTCCAGGATCGTCCACTCAATTGGCAGGATTTCAGATCACCTTTTTGAGTGAGTCGTCGCTACATGGACCCAATTACCATGGGAGTAGGGCCCATTTTCAGATCAATAAGGCCTCTCATCAGAAGGATATTTATCCTGAGAAGCGAATTTATGATATCGGGCAAATGCCGATGACGGAATCAGCGATCGATGTCACGCCGTTTCGAGACATCTATATCGCTTTGGGAGAGCCTCTGGATAAAGAAGCTTGGTCCGTGCGTCTCTATTATAAGCCATTTGTTCGCTGGATTTGGGGGGGTGGTTTTTTGATTCTTCTGGGCGGCCTTCTAGCGCTATCCGATAGACGATATTACAGGTTGCAGCGATGACTCTTTTGTCTTGGCGAATGGTGCCTTTGTTGGTCTTTGTGGGGATTATTGTCTTTCTGTTGCGGGGATTGTCCCTTGATCCGACTCATTTGCCCTCAGCGAAGTTGAACAAGCCCCTCCCGGCCTTTCAATTGCCTGCTCTTGGAGATGACAGTCTACAATTAACAGAGCGTCATTTACATGGACAGATAGCCTTGCTAAACGTCTGGGCTAGTTGGTGTGAGGCTTGCAAAGAGGAACATTTGTTTTTGATGCAGTTGAAAAGGGAAGGGATCTCTTTGTTTGGACTAAATTACAAAGATAATCCAGATGATGCACAATTATGGTTAAAGAATTATGGTAATCCCTATCGGCGCGTGGGTGAAGATAGGATGGGTAATGTGGCCATCGATCTAGGGGTTTATGGGGCTCCTGAAACCTTCCTGATTGACAAAAACGGGATGATTCGACATCGACACGTGGGCATCTTGACCGCAACGACTTGGCAGAATGAATTTGTGCCTAGAATCTCGCAACTGGAGCATCTGCGATGAGGCGACTGGGGTTGGTATGGTTATGTTTGATTCCAATGGTTGCGTTTGCAATGTCCTCTTATCCACTAGATTCTCCCCAACAAGAGGCTCAATTGAACCATCTCTTTCATGAGTTACGCTGTCTGGTTTGTCAAAATCAAGACATCGCTGACTCAAATGCCGGACTTGCAAAGGATTTACGTCAAGAGGTGTATGAATTGGTTCGTGCCCGGAAGTCAGATCCGGAGATTATTCAATATCTAACGTCACGTTATGGCGATTTCATCTTGTTTAACCCGCCGATGAAGGCCGTTACGGTATTATTATGGTTTGGTCCCGCATTATTTTTACTTTTGGGATTATTGATTTTTTGGCGCTCGTTTCGTGAGTCTAGACATGAATGAAGGGTGGTTGTTTCTTGTTTTGGGATGTCTTTTGGGGATGACCCTGCTGATCGTGCTTTATCCTTTGCGACATTCAAAAGGCATGATGTTGCTGATTTCCCCATTGATGCTCTGTTTTGCAGTCTCGCTCTATTGGAAGTGGGGTGCGTTGCCACAGTGGACTAAGCATCTTTCGCAGCAGCAGAAGCAAGCACAAGTTCAAGCTTTGTTAAAAACCGCGCAACCTAAGGATTTGATTGAAAAAATCAAAGCGCGCCTTCTGCACCAACCGGATAGTGCACAAGGATGGTTTTTGTTAGGTAGGCTTTATGTGAGCCAAAGTCAATGGCAAAAGGCTCGAGAGGCTTATGCCAAAGCGCATTTTTTGAAGCCAGATTCCCCTAAAATAACGGTTAATTACGTAGAATGCTTATGGGAGTTAAACCATCAAACCATGAATGCTCTGATGCGTGAGTTGCTTCAAGGGGTCCTTGTACAGCATGAAAATCAACCCGATGCCTTGGCAATGCTTGCCATGGATGCGTTTCTGGAGCATGCTTATCCACAGGCTATCGATTATTGGGAGCGATTGCTCAATATCCTACCCCCACAATCTGACGAGGCAGAGTCAGTGCGTAAAGCTCTAGCGAAAGCGATACAATCCATGGAGAAGCGTCATGAAGGAGAAAGTTTATCAAGTGATTGAATTGGTTGGGACGTCAAAGGTCAATATCGAAGACGCCATCAACAACGCGATTGCCCATGCCGCGTTAACGCATGGAAAACTTGATTGGTATGAAGTAATCCAGACCAGAGGCTTTATCGAGGGCAATAAGACGCAATATTATCAAGTACAGCTCAAAGTTGGGTGTCATGCGCATTAGGCCCTGTAGGTTTGGCCAAGGCCCAACCTACAACCCCACAATTTAAAATTGACGAGGCACTAGGCCCCGTTCAAGGCATCTAAAAAATACTGTCCATAGTGGGTTAGTTTGTGCTGACCAACGCCTGAAACCGTCAGCATTTGATTTAATGTTTGTGGTTTGACACGCACCATGTCATGCAAGGTAGCGTCGCTGAAAATCATGAAGGAGGGTTTGTCTTCTTCATTTGCGAGTTTTCGTCGCAGGGTGCGCAATGATTCAAACAGTGGATTGTCAGACTCTGTTTTATCATGGGTACGTCCTTTTTTCTTTTTGGGTGATTCACCTTTGGGCTCAACTCTTGGAATCGGCAAATGGATTGTTTCTTCACCTCGAAGCAGGGGAATGGCTCGGGCGGTTAAGCGAAGCACGTTGAATTGCTCTATATCCTGAAAGCAGTAGTTTCGATGAATCAGTTGCCAAGCCAATTGTTTCCAGTAGGTTGCGGGTTTTTCTACACCAATCCCATAGGTGGTCAGGCGATGATGGCCAAATTGCTGAACTTTTTCAGACTTACTGCCTCTCAAAACATCAATAACGTGGATGAGTCCATAACGCTGTTTCAAACGATAGATACAAGACAATAGTTTTTGCGCATCTACAGTGGCATCTGCGATCTCAGGAGGGTGGTCACAGATGTCGCAATATCCACAAGCTTGTTCATAATTTTCATTAAAATAGCGCAATAAAATTTGTCTTCGACAGTGAGTGGCTTCGGCAAAGGCCAACATATGGTTCAGTTTATGATGCTCTATACGTTTTTGCGCTTCTAAGGGCATGGCCTCAATCCATGCACGAAGTTTCCCGCTGTCTTTGGGGTCGTAGAGTAGAAAAGCCTGAGCTGGCAAACCATCACGGCCTGCACGCCCTGTCTCTTGGTAATAGCTTTCAATGGTTTTTGGAAGATCATGATGGACTACGAAACGGACATTGGGCTTGTCTATCCCCATACCAAAGGCGATGGTGGCAACGATGATTTCAATTTTGTCATAACGAAACAGGGATTGAGCTTCTCGCCGCTCGGCATGGGAAAGACCTGCATGATATGCTCGCGCTCGATATCCTAGATCTTGTAGTTTTTGCGTAAGCCGTTCAACGCCGTTGCGACTTGAGCAATAAATAATGCCAGATTGTTGCTGTTGAGTTTTTAAAAATTGGTCTATTTGCTTCACCGCATTGTTTTTTGCCATCACGTGGTAGTGAATATTGGGTCGATTGAACGATGCAATATATTGTTTTGGGGCGTAACAGAGTCTTTTGATGATGTCTTGCTGGGTCTGAACATCAGCGGTTGCGGTGAGGGCGATGATAGGAATATCTGGAAAATGGGACTTCAGCAAACCCAAAGACGCATATTCTGGGCGAAAATCATGCCCCCATTGCGAAATGCAATGGGCTTCATCAATAGCGAATAAAGCGATGTCACATTCTGCTAAACGCGAGAGAAAGGAATCGCTCAGCAAACGCTCTGGGGCTATGTAGAGTAGATCCAATTCCTTGTTGTGGAGTTTGGCTAGCACACAACGCGCTTCAACAGAGGTTAGTGAAGAATTGTAGTGAGCTGCACGGATCCCTTGAAGCGTCATAGCCGTCACTTGGTCTTCCATCAAGGCTATCAAAGGGGAAACCACTATACCTACCCCGTTGCGAAGAATGGAGGGGATTTGATAACAAATGGATTTTCCACCACCCGTAGGCATTAAGACTAGGAGATCAGTGCCTTTGAGGAGATCTTGAATGATGTCTGCTTGAGGTGGACGGAAGGCATCGAAGCCATAATAGTCTTTTAGAATCTGAGCTGCAGATTTATTCGTGAGTTGGTCTTGCACTGTGGCGTCCATGTGTTTATTCTTTTTCTTTTTAAAGCATCACAATAGGGTGATAATAGCATTCTTCTGATGCGTGATCAGCAACTTAATTAAGGATTGATGATGCAGTTTCAATTGACTGAACAGCATTGTGCTTTTCGTGATATGGCCGCCGAATTTTCACGAGATAAATTGATGCCCAATGCCAATGCTTGGGACGAAGAATCTCATTTTCCAAAGGATGTGTTGCGGGAAGCAGCGCGCTTGGGAATGGCTGGCATGGTGGTTCGGGAAGATATAGGTGGCGCACAATTGACTCGATTAGATGCCGCTTTGATTTTTGAGCAATTGTCTACAGGATGTGTGAGCACCAGTGCCTATTTATCGATACACAATATGGTGGCATCTCTTATTGATACGTATGCCATAGATCCTTTGCGCAGGTTTTGGGGTCCCCGTTTGACGTCGATGGACGCCTTTGCCAGTTATTGTTTGACTGAGCCTGAATCAGGTTCGGACGCAGGCTCGCTCAAAACCCGTGCAGTAAGAGATGGGGATCACTATGTCTTGAATGGCTCCAAATCATTTATTTCGGGGGGGAGTGTCAGCGATGTTTATTTATGTATGGTCAGAACAGGTGATAACTCTCCACGGGGGATCAGTTGTTTGTTGATTGAAAAAGAAACCCCTGGATTAAACTACGGCAAACTTGAGAAAAAACTAGGCTGGCGCAATCAACCGACGTCGATGGTATTTTTTGAAAATTGTCGCGTTCCAGTGAGCCAGCTTGTGGGTGAGGAAGGGATGGGGTTCAAAATAGCTCTGAATGCGCTCAACGGGGGTCGGATTAATGTTGCCGCATGCTCATTAGGCGGGGCTTTGACCTGTTTGCGATTAACGCAAAAGTATATGCATGAACGAAATCAGTTTGGGAAGTCACTAGCGAATATGCAGGCGTTAAAGTTTTATTTTGCGGATATGATGACTGATTTTGAAGCAGCACGACTGATGGTCTATCGAGCGGCCGATGCACTCGATAAAAAATCCCCCAATGCGCCGATGTATTGTGCGATGGCAAAACGTTTGGCCACAGACACCGCTTATAAAATCAGCGATAAAGCCATGCAGATCCATGGGGGCTATGGGTGTCTTAGAGAGTATCAGCTTGAGCGTATTTTTCGTGATCTTCGAATTCATCAAATTATTGAGGGCACGAATGAAATCATGCGTGAAATCACGGCAAAATATATTTTAGATGAAGATTATGAGATCAATTAGGAGCGGTCAATGAGTGACATTCTGCAAAATATTAAAGCAGGAGTTTTAACAATAACGTTCAATCGTCCTGAGAAACTTAACGCATTAAGTACTGATGTGTTGGAAGCTTTGAATACCCTTTTGATAGAGGCGAAAGACAATCCTCAAGTAAAAGCCATTTTATTAACCGGTAACGGTAAGGCCTTTTGTGCGGGAGCAGATATTTCACGTTTGGCTGAATGTGATGCTGAGCGTGGTTATGCGTTTGCATGCTTTGGACAATCTGTGTTTCGCCAATTAGAAACACTTGGGAAGCCTTCCTTGGCGGCCATCAACGGCTATGCGTTTGGTGGAGGATGTGAGCTTGCGATGGCTGCAACCATGCGCATCGCATCGACCGGAGCACAATTCGGTCAACCCGAGGTTAAATTAGGCGTGATCCCTGGTTATGGGGGAACTCAGCGCTTGGCGCGTTTGGTGGGGAAAGGGCGTGCGCTTGATTTGTGTTTGACAGGGCGTTTTATTCCTGCCGAAACAGCTCTGCAATGGGGATTAGTGAGTGAGGTGGTTGAGAGTGACGCTTTGCTTTTGCGGGCTCGACAAATTTTAGATGGGATTTTATCGATGGCACCTTTGGCCGTCAGAGGCGTGATGGAGTCTATTGACCGTGGTTTTGATTTGTCGTTAAGCGATGCGCTACATCTCGAAGCTGTCCATTTCGCAAAAGTTTGTGCGAGTGCTGATAAAACTGAGGGAGTGGCTGCGTTTTTAGAAAAGCGTACAGCCCACTTCAAAGGGATTTGAGATGAGTGATCCCATTGTTTTTGCACGTGTTCGACACATAGGCCTCATCACATTAAATCGTCCTGAGGCATTAAACGCATTGACCCTAGACATGATCCATCAGCTGCAACATCATTTAGAAGAATATCTTAACGACTCAGACATTCATGCGGTGGTCCTCATGGCAGCCCCCGGGAAAGCCTTTTGTGCTGGCGGAGATGTCCGTTGGCTTTATGAGGCAGGCCCCGAAGATACGCAAAAGCAAATGCAATTTTTTTGGCATGAATATCGCCTGAATCACTTCATTCATAACTACACGAAACCTTATATATCCCTCATGGATGGGGTGACCATGGGGGGTGGGGTAGGGATCTCTCTTCATGGATCACATCCTATCGCCACTGAACGGTTTATGTTTGCCATGCCCGAAACTGGGATTGGTTTTTTTCCAGATATTGGCGCAAGTTACCTTCTTTCACGTTGTCCTGGGCAAATAGGGATGTATTTGGGCTTGACAGGCCATCGATTAGGGATGAATGATGCGCGTGCTCTGGGTCTCGTGAAGTTCCTTATCTCAAGTGATAAAATTCAGGAAGCTTTGAGTCATTTGATTTTCGCTGATTTATCCGAAGATGCTTTTGCTGCGGTGGATAGGTGTTTAATGCCTGTGGTATTATCCGCGGGCGCTTCTTCTTTGCTAGCACATCAGGTTGATATTGACGCATGCTTTGAAGGGGCTGATGTTGAGTCGATCGTAAACAGGCTTGCGGTACGAACGGATAAGTGGTCTCAAGAAACAAGCCACATTTTAGAGAAAAAATCTCCAATCAGTCTTAAGGTCACGGCGGACCAATTGAAAAAAGCCAAAGTGATGAGTATGGCTGATTGCATTAAAATGGATTATTGTCTTGCCGGTCATTTTATGCGAGGTCATGATTTTTATGAGGGCGTTCGGGCTTTATTGGTTGATAAGGATAAATTGCCTCAATGGCAACCCGATCTTTTATCGAAGGTTACAAAAGCAAGCGTTGAAGACTATTTTCACTGCGGACAACCAGGGCTCCCATTTTTAAACATATAGGACATAAAGCTGTCATTTTATGTTTTTTTATGATACCTCTCAATTGTTTTGAAACCCATGGATTGTGCCAGCTCTGAGGGTATAATATACTGTGCGCGGCCATAAATTGCGGTTTTAATCTTGTTATTTTTGCCTCAAACGTCGAACTGAGGCAAAAATAACGTCGCCTAAAAACCGCAATTTATGGCCGCGCACAGTATAGACAGATCACTCGCCAGATCATTTATTGGATATTCATAAAGAGAAAAATATGCCGGATTGTTATCATGATTATGCCAAACGGCGAACTTTTGCCATCATTTCCCACCCGGACGCCGGCAAAACCACTGTTACTGAAAAACTTTTATTGTTCGGAGGCGCTATACAATTGGCGGGGACCGTCAAGGGACGTAAAGCAACTCGCCATGCGACTTCTGATTGGATGGAGATGGAAAAGGAGCGTGGTATTTCTATCACGACCTCTGTGATGCAATTTGTTCATCATCAACATGTCTTTAATTTGCTTGATACCCCAGGCCATGAGGATTTTTCTGAAGATACTTATCGTACTTTAACTGCGGTAGATTCAGCCTTGATGGTGATTGATGTCGCAAAAGGCGTTGAGGAGCGAACCGTAAAATTGATGGAAATCTGTCGACTTCGTGACACACCCATCATGACATTTATCAATAAACTAGATAGAGAGGGACGTGAACCCATCGACTTGCTGGATGAAGTTGAGGCGGTCTTGGGGATCAAATGCGCTCCTGTGACCTGGCCTGTTGGGATGGGGAAGCGGTTTAAAGGGATTTATCATTTGTATCAAGATAGGGTGTATTTATATCAACCCGGTAGAAATACCCAAAAGCAAGCGGTCGTGCCTATTCAAGGCCTCGACAATCCAATGTTGGATGAGGTTTTGGGAACTTTGGCCGATGAATTACGCGCCGAATTAGAATTGGTGAAAGGCGCCTCTCACGTTTTTGAAAAGGAGGCGTACTTGTCTGGCAAAATGACGCCGGTCTATTTTGGTTCAGCCATCAATAATTTTGGCATCAAGGAATTTCTAGATGACTTCGCAGCTTATGCCCCAGCACCTCAACCACGAGAGGCTCTTGAGCGTGTGGTTTCGCCAGAGGAGGTTTGTTTTTCTGGGTTTGTGTTTAAAATTCAGGCAAATATGGATCCCAAGCATCGTGATAGGATCGCATTTTTACGAATTTGTTCGGGCACCTTTCGGAAGGGGATGAAGTTAACTCACCTCCGATTGAAAAAAGAGTTAAGCATCGCCAATGCCTTAACTTTTATGGCAGGCGAAAGAGCTCATGCTGATTTTGCGTTGGCGGGAGATATCATCGGTTTGTATAACCATGGGACCATTAAAATTGGGGATACTTTTACTGAGGGTGAATCTTTAAAATTTATGGGTATTCCAAACTTTGCACCGGAACTGTTTCGGTTGGTGCGTCTGAAAGATCCTCTTAAAAGTAAAGCCTTGACGAAAGGATTGATTGAACTTTCTGAGGAGGGTGCCACTCAAGTGTTTAGGCCATTGAATAGCAATCAATTGATTTTAGGTGCGGTCGGAATGTTACAATTTGATGTGGTCGCGCATCGTTTAAAGCATGAATATCAAGTGGATTGTGTCTATGAAGCGGTCTCTGTTTCGAGAGCGCGCTGGGTCTACTCAGATGATGAGAAAGCGATGGCTCAGTTTCGTGAGCGAGCACATGATCACTTGGCTTTAGACGGTAGCGATGCCTTGATGTATTTGGCGCCAACGCAGGTGAATTTGACGATGGCCGAGGAGCGTTATCCAGCAATTCAGTTTTCAGCTACACGAGAACATTAGAGCTATACTGTGCGCGGTTTATACCCGCACAGTATAGCTTTCTGGAAATATTTTGTTAGCCGGTTGCGCAGTTAGCTTTGATCAAGTCATTGCCGAGGTTTGTCAGTTCGACTTTAGCACCTGATTCAGCGGTGATGTGGAAGGTATCTCCTGGTTGAACGGAAATCACAAGCGTGTCTCCTGCAACTAAGGGGGAGTAGTTCAACGAGCCTGATTTTCTTAACATGGTGGCGGAAAAAGGGGTGACGGGTTCGTTACTTATGACCGTGCAGTTGGCTTTCACTTCCCAGAAAAAAATATTTGAAAAAACTTGAGGGTCGTTGGGAGCAAACTCATACTCGACCGACAGGCCTTGTGTGAACACATGTTCTGTAATAGAAAACGCACTTGTGGCGAATAGACTACCGGCACACAGTAGCGGGAAACCGATTTTTTTCAACATAGGTACTCTCCTTAATAAAAAAATGAAGATACTCTTAATTCAAGAAGCTGGCAATTAAAAGCTTGCCATGGCTTTCACAATAGATTCGAG
>JAPLRK010000059.1 GCA_026399195.1 Legionellales bacterium | reverse complement strand
TTGCCGACCAAATCTCCGATGCGATTCTGGATGCCATCATCGCCAAAGATCCGCATGCACGTGTGGCGTGTGAAACCTTTGTGAAAACTGGGATGGTCTTGGTGGGTGGCGAAATCACGACCAGTGCTTGGGTAGACGTGGAGGAAATCACACGCGGCGTCATCAAAGACATCGGCTATAACAGCTCCGAAATGGGGTTTGATTGGGAGTCCTGTGCGGTGCTGTCAGCGATTGGTAAACAATCTTCTGATATCGCTCAAGGCGTTGATAATCAACAAACCAAACAATTGGGCGCGGGTGATCAAGGACTGATGTTTGGATATGCCAGCCGCGAGACCGATGTCTTTATGCCAGCCCCTATCGCCTTTGCCCATCGTTTGATGGAACAGCAGGCAAAATGTCGAAAAGAGGGCACTTTGTCTTGGTTGAGGCCAGACGCCAAATGCCAATTGACCTTGAATTATGAGGATGGGAAACCTGTGTCTGTGGATACGGTGGTCTTTTCAACCCAACATTCGCCAAGCATCAGTCATAAAGACTTGATGGAGGCGGTTCGTGCGGAAATCATAACACCTGTCTTACCCGCCGATTGGTTGTTGCCACAAACCCGTTATTTTATTAACCCCACTGGGCGATTTGTGATAGGTGGTCCACAAGGGGATTGTGGGTTAACGGGTCGTAAAATCATTGTGGATACTTATGGCGGGATGGCACGTCATGGGGGTGGGTGTTTTTCAGGCAAAGATCCCTCCAAAGTGGACCGATCTGCCGCTTATGCTGCAAGGCACGTTGCGAAAAACATTGTCGCTTCAGGAATTGCGGATAAATGCGAGATTCAAGTGTCTTACGCAATAGGCATAGCAGAGCCCACCTCTATTTTTGTAGAAACCTTCGGGACCGGGCGTCTTTCACAAGCGACGATCATTGATCTTATCAATACTCACTTTGATTTGACCCCACAAGGCATCATTGATCACCATGATCTGCTGCGCCCCATTTATCGACGAACCGCAACGTATGGCCATTATGGCCGCTCGGATTTCCCCTGGGAACGGTTGGACAAAGTGGTTGACTTACAGAAAGCATTGTAACTTTTTTTTAGGAGTAGGTGATGATTTTAGAGAAAGATGTGTTGAATTATAAGGTCGCTGATCTATCTCTTGCAGCCTGGGGCCGCAAAGAAATAGCCATTGCTGAGACCGAAATGCCAGGTTTGATGTCGCTTCGAGCTGAATTTGGAAAAGAAAAACCATTGCGTGGGGCACGTATTGCGGGTTGTTTGCATATGACGATTCAAACCGCCGTGTTGATTGAAACGTTACTTGCCTTAGGGGCCGAGGTGCGATGGTCTTCTTGTAATATTTTTTCAACGCAGGATCACGCGGCTTCAGCCATCGCTGAGGCAGGCATTCCGGTGTTTGCCTGGAAAGGAGAAACCGAGGAAGACTATTGGTGGTGTGTGGAGCAAACCATACGAGGCCCTAACGGTTGGACCCCAAACCTATTATTGGATGATGGCGGTGATTTGACGACGTTGATTCATCAAAAACATCCTGAATTATTGTCAGAGATTCTCGGGGTTTCTGAAGAAACGACAACAGGTGTGGCTAGACTTTATGACATGGCCAAAAATGGTCTTTTAAAAATCCCTGCCATCAACGTCAATGATGCGGTGACCAAATCCAAATTTGATAACCTTTATGGCTGTCGAGAGTCCTTGTTGGATGGTTTAAAGCGAGCAACGGATGTGATGGTAGCCGGTAAAACTGCTTTGATTCTTGGGTATGGGGATGTAGGCAAAGGATGCGCGCAGGCGCTTCGTGGGCAGGGTGCCTGCGTGTGTGTTGCAGAAATAGACCCTATTTGTGCTCTGCAGGCGGCGATGGAAGGGTATCGCGTGGTGACTCTAGATGATATGGCTTCTCAGGTGGATATTGTGGTCACAGCGACCGGCAATTTTCATGTAGTGACGCATGAACACATGTTGCAGATGAAGAATCAAGCGATTTTATGCAATATTGGCCATTTTGATTCTGAAATTGATGTGCAGAGTTTGAGACAATACGCTTGGGATAATATCAAACCGCAAGTGGATCATGTGATTTTTCCAGATGGCAAACGTCTTATTCTTTTGGCTGAAGGTCGTTTAGTGAATTTGGGTTGCGCCACAGGACACCCTAGTTTTGTGATGTCGGCATCGTTCAGTAACCAGGTGTTAGCGCAAATCGAATTGTTCAAATCTTCCAAAACCTATGCTCATCAAGTCTATGTTTTGCCCAAACATCTGGATGAAAAAGTAGCTCAGTTGCATTTGGGGCGCATCGGCGCCAAATTAACCAAGTTAACGGAAGAGCAAGCGGGTTATTTAGGCGTAGGAGTGAATGGCCCTTTTAAACCGGATCATTATCGGTATTAGGATTTTTTGACTGTTTGATAATTTGTTTGTTATTGAGGAGATCATGCCAAAGCGAACGGATATCCAATCTATTCTGATTCTTGGTGCGGGCCCTATTGTGATTGGGCAGGCGTGTGAATTTGATTACTCTGGAACTCAAGCCATCAGAGCTTTGAAAAAGGAGGGCTATCGAGTCATTTTGGTCAACTCGAATCCTGCAACCATCATGACGGATCCTGAACTTGCCGATGCCACTTATATCGAACCTGTGGTATGGCAAGAAGTCGCGCAGGTAATTGAGCGTGAACGTCCTGATGCCCTATTGCCAACGATGGGTGGGCAGACTGCCCTGAATTGTGCTTTGGATTTGGTTCGCGAAGGGGTTCTTGAAAAATATGGCGTTGAACTGATTGGAGCGACTCGTGAGGCCATCGACAAAGCCGAAGATAGAGATAAATTCCGCCAATTGATGAAATCCATTGGTTTGGAAATGCCGCGATCAGCCATTGCTCATAGTTTAGAAGAAGCCTTATCTGTGCAAGCCCAATTGGGTTTCCCGACGATCATTCGTCCTTCCTTCACCATGGGGGGGAGTGGGGGTGGGATTGCCTATAATCGTGAAGAATTTGAAGAGATTTGTTCACATGGCTTTGAGCTTTCCCCTACCCACGAGTTATTGCTCGATGAGTCGGTGTTGGGTTGGAAAGAATTTGAAATGGAAGTGGTGCGAGATAAAAAAGACAATTGCATCATCGTTTGTACTATTGAAAATTTCGATCCCATGGGGGTTCATACCGGCGATTCCATCACCGTTGCACCCGCACAAACCTTAACAGACAAAGAGTATCAGAGAATGCGTGATGCGGCCATTCTGGTTTTGCGTGCGGTGGGGGTGGACACGGGCGGTTCAAACGTTCAGTTTGCGATAAATCCTGATGATGGGCGCATTTTGGTTGTAGAAATGAATCCTCGAGTATCTCGAAGTTCCGCCCTTGCGTCCAAGGCCACAGGGTTTCCTATTGCCAAAGTAGCCGCTTTGCTTGCAGTAGGTTATACCTTAGATGAGTTAGCCAATGAAATCACCGGTGGGAAAACACCTGCGTCCTTCGAACCGAGCATTGATTATGTGGTCACCAAAATCCCTCGGTTTAATTTTGATAAATTTCCACAAACACCCCGGACATTATCCACGCAAATGAAATCCGTGGGTGAGGTGATGGCCATAGGCGTTGATTTTCAACAGTCATTGCAAAAAGCCATTCGAGGATTGGAGATTGGTCGATGTGGATTGCACTCCTTGGTTCCAAAAGGCGATCCCGCGATTTTACGTGGTTATTTACGAGAGCCCACGCCCGATCGCTTGTGGTATATCGCGGATGCTTTCAGGCATGGATTTACGATGGATGAGATTCAACAAGAGAGTAAAATAGACCCGTGGTTTTTGGCTCAAATTCAGGAGTTGGTGCAAGTAGAAAACAGCCTGATAGGGACTAAGTTCTGCGACATCACGAAGGAAACCATGCACCAGCTTAAACGTTTTGGGTTTGCTGATCTCTATCTTGCTGGCTTATTTCAATGCTCAGAAGATGAGGTCAGGGCTCATCGAGAGCACTTAAGCGTGCATCCTGTTTATAAACGCATAGATTCTTGTGCTGGTGAGTTTCCAAGCACCACGGCTTATCTTTATTCTTGTTATGACACCGTGTGTGAGGCACGTCCTGAACAGGGCAAGAAAAAAATCCTGATTTTAGGCGGGGGACCCAATCGTATTGGTCAAGGGATTGAGTTTGATTATTGTTGCGTGCATGCAGCGATGGCGTTGCGTGAAGCAGGTTATCAAACGATCATGCTCAATTGTAATCCTGAAACAGTGTCAACCGATTTTGATACGTCAGATAGGCTTTACTTTGAATCGGTGACTCTCGAAGATGTGTTGGCTGTGGTTGCTGTTGAAAAGCCGATGGGTGTGATTGTACATTATGGTGGACAGACCCCTTTAAAATTGGCTAGGGCATTAGAAGCCAATGGGGTCAAGATCATCGGCACAACCCCAGATGCCATTGATAAAGCGGAAGATCGTGAACGCTTTCAAAAGATAGTCACGCAGTTACATCTTTTACAACCCGCCAATGGGACGGTCCGTAGCGAATCTGAGGCCGTGATCTTGGCTGCTCGAATTGGTTATCCATTGGTGGTCAGGCCGTCTTATGTTTTGGGTGGTCGGGCGATGGAAGTGGTGTATCAAGAAGAAGATTTGCGTCACTATCTCTCTCATGCGGTTTTGGTTTCAAATGACTCGCCTGTATTGTTAGACCGATTTTTAAATGATGCCATTGAGGTCGATGTTGATGCAGTATGCGATGGCGAGGATGTGTTGATAGGCGCTATTATGGAGCATATTGAACAAGCGGGTATTCACTCAGGTGATTCGGCTTGTACCTTGCCACCCTTCAGCATCAGTACCGTAGTTCAACAGGATTTGATAAGTCAGATGCGAGCCATGGCCTTAGAGCTAGGTGTGGTTGGATTGATCAATGCGCAATTTGCAATCCAGGCCGATGACATCTATGTGTTGGAAGTCAATCCTCGTGCGTCTCGTACCGTGCCTTTTGTTTCCAAGGCCACCGGACTTTCATTGGCCAAAATTGCAGCCCTTTGTATGATTGGCAAGAGTTTGAAAGAGCAAGGGCTTGCACATCATCATCAGCAGCTTGATTTTTATTCTATCAAATTACCAGTTTTCCCGTTCATTAAATTTTCAGGAGTGGATTCTATTTTAGGCCCTGAAATGAAGTCTACGGGTGAAGTCATGGGGATTGCAAAACGATTTGGGCAAGCCTACGCGAAAGCGCAATTGGGTGCTGGTGCTCATATCATGAAACGTAGGCGGGCATTTGTGTCTGTTCGTGATGCTGACAAAGCACGCGTTGGAGAAATTGCAAAACGACTGATTGCGCTTGGGTTTGAGATTTTGGCCACTAGGGGAACTGCTGGCGTGCTAGAAGCGGCAGGAATTGCTTGTCAGCGGGTGTTTAAAGTGGCTGAAGGCCGGCCTCATGTGGTCGACTATATCAAAAATCACGAGATTGATTTTATTGTGAACACGACGGAAGGAAAATTGGCCATTGCGGATTCATTTGCCATTCGTCGTAATGCATTGCAACATAAGGTTAGCTATACTACAACCCTGTCTGGTGCAGAGGCTGCTTGTTTGGCCATGAAGTATGAAGATAGAAAAACTGTGACAAAATTGCAGGATTTACATTAAGGATCGGGATCGAAATGATGTTCAGATTTGATGCAAAAACAGGCAGTTATTTCGCTCCCGATCCTAAGATTCCAACAGAAAGGAATGAGTATGCAAAAACATCCTATGACCGTTGAAGGTGCCCTGGCACTGAAAAATGAACTCCATCGATTAAAAACCATTGATCGGCCCCGCATCATTGAGTCGATCGCCGTCGCGAGGGCACATGGTGATTTGAAAGAAAATGCCGAATATCATGCGGCCCGAGACGAGCAAAGTTTTGTAGAGGGCCGCATCATCGAATTAGAGGCCAAATTATCCAATGCTCAAGTGGTGGATATTCGTCAATTGCCTAATCAGGGTAAAGTAGTCTTTGGCGCCAAGGTGACAGTTCGTCATTTGCAAACAGAGGCCGAAACGACCTATCAAATTGTGGGGGAAGACGAAGCCAATGTGAAATCTAACAAAATTTCCTACGGCTCCCCGATAGGACGCGCGTTGATTGGTAAACAGGTAGATGACTCGGTGGTGGTGAAAACGCCAGGAGGCGTTGTTGAATACGACATCATTTCGGTTAGATATGTTGAATAGATGAACTGTGTGCAATTCGTATCATTGCGTTATATTCTGGGTCCAGGGTCTGGTTCTTCACCTCTGAGAGCTAGCATACTCCGCATACTTTCTCTAAAGTCATGAGTTCTTTCGATGCTCATGACGATACTTATTTCCTCGATCACACGCTCGTTTTGGAGGATGTTTTTTCTCTCAAGCAAGGGGATTTGAGAGACAACCGCATTTATTCTTGAAACAGCTTCCGGCCCTAATTCCGACAAATCAGTTTTAAGGGCCATCATCTCAGGGGACGTAACGGCTTGGTGAACTAAAATTAATTCATCTTTTAGCTCAAAGTCTTCCCCTCCTTCTGCTGTCCCAAATAGTTGCGCAAGAAGAGCCATACTTTCCATGTAATGGTTGAGGTTGGCCGTACAATATTCGAGAGTTATTGGATCCTGCTCTCCCATGGCCTGAGCTCTTATCTGTTCCAACAGCTGTATACTGGATAAATACTCATATCCTATCGGGTCTTCTTCCACGAGCTCTACCTCTTGATCCTCTTCATGACCGTCCACAGCCCTCTCTGCATCAATCTCTTCTTGCATCTGCCTCGCAGCCTCGAGTCCAAGTTCCTCCTGAATTTCACGGCTGTTAGCGAGATCAAATGACATAGGAGCTGTACCCACATCGTATTTAAGATACTTCAGAACTTCATCTTTGGATATCGGGGTATTCGATAATTCACCGTTCGATTGAAAAAAAACTGAGTGTTCTTTCATTCCCTCTTCAAGCAATAAAGCTCGAGCGTGCCCCTCGATTGGCCAGAACGTACGAACACCAGTATAAGGACACTTTGAAACCTTAGCTAATTCGCACGAAATAGCCTTGATACTATATCTAGAAGGACCTGCCTCAACAAGATAAAATACCGTCCCGTCATCGATGGCTAGATGATCTAATTCAATGGCATCAAAATATCTTGGCTCATCTTCTGTGGTTGTCCTTGTTGGTTTTGTTGGGAACTCTGCAGGGGAGTCGAGATTAATGGAAAATCCTAGGTCCTCTTCCGTCAAAAACGCCTCTTGATTTAAATATCCATCCGCATCAAATAGTTTTATTCGTCTGAGACCAAACGACAAAAAAGTCTGCCCAACGTCGCCATAGATGGGCCAGAATTGCTTAGCCCCAGTGTAGGGACAGCGTACAACCTCCTCTAGGTTTGGCACAGCTTTGACTTGATATCGAGCCATACCATGCTCATCAACGCCTATTTTAACCACATAAAGCGATGCCTCTTCATTCAGTGCTTGAGCGTGTTTTGATGGATCTAGATAATGTAAACGAGGCGTCCAGTTGTTGACCAGTTCTTCCATATGATCAAGGACGCCATAGTCTTCTTCATTTCCAAATTGTTGCCGAGCGGTGTGAAGAACATCAAAACGATTGGCCTCCACCATAGCCCTGAGTCTTGAAGGCCCAGCCCAACGTTCAAGAAATGTCATGATCTCTAAATGGCCTTTTTCGGCTGCTATTCTATATAAGTAATAAGGCTCATTTCGATCGTCTACCTCTACCAAAATATTCGGCGATTTTTGCTCTAAAAGCTCATTGTCAATGCTCGGAGGATACCAACGCCGGGCATATTGTCTGATATGTTTCATCACCTCGAGGTTTCCAGAGACGCAGGCTATGCGTATCGCCTCAATTAACGAACTTTGATCGATCAAACGCTTTCCCTCATCACCAGAAAGCCCTTCGAGATGCTTCATAACGTCTAGTTGACCCCCATGAGCAGCCTTAAGATAAGCAAAAACTGTTTTTTCTTTTTGAAGATGATGTAATACCTGTGGTGCAAGGGTTTTTGCTTTTGATTCGATGTGTTTGAACGCATCGAATGATGTCATAGCCGCGATCATATATCCAGAATACAACATGTTTTGTAAGGTCTCTGGTGAAATACTGAGCGCCATCTTTTCAAAATAGATCATGCGTTTTAAGTCGCCTTGCTCGATAGCCGTTCTATAACAGTAAAATCCAGTATCTTCTAAGGCCTCTTTTAGCAGATCTTGGGATACCTTTTTTGTAAAAATCCCAAGGCTTGTTAAGGGAGCCCATTCTAATATGGAAATGGTGTGTTTTGTGTAGAAGTTTTGCACATCACTTACGGGCAGCATGTTTTCTAAGTATTCAACGCTCTTCTTTTCCCCCACGCCCAGAGCGGCCAGCAAAAGAGTTTCATCAAATGTTGTCCGCAATTCGCGCAAAACATCTATTCGGCCACATCCAGTGGCCGCACGTTCAAGGGCGTCACGCGAAAGTCCTAACTCAGTCGCTTGCTTTATCACAAGCGATGTATCTTCTTCAGAGGACATCAAATATAAATAAGCATGGCAAAATCGTATCTGGCTATCCTGATCCATCGTCGAACAATAGTTAGGCGCAAATTCAGAAAGGCCATTTGTTAACAGAGCTTCTTCATCAAGATCAAGTTCACAGTGAAACACTTTGTCCCATACCGGCCAGGGAATACTCCTTGCCAATGGAGAGGCCTTACGCTTCTCATCAGTGTCTAATCTCATATTGACTCCTGGAATCGAACCTATGCAAGAAGTATAGTATAGAATCTAGTGAAGATAGTAATAAGGGTTCGGTAGTTTGAATGTTTTTTCAGCATACCCACCTTTCAAATCACTCTCCTGGTCACCGATAGAGGCGATGATCGTGTAGCCTTGTTTGCTGATGGTTTTTCTAGAGGCTATCTTAAAGGGCATGATGGAGGCTTTGTTGTAATGGGTCGGTTTCATGTAGAGACCAGACCAGTTATGGTAGCCTGCGTCTGTTAGATTTTTAACAGTGGCCAGCCGCTCAGATTCTTGTCGACCCGTAATAAAAAATAGGGTCACGCCGTGTTTTAAAGCATTATCAAAAAACAACAGCATCGGTTTGATGACTGGTGCATCTGCGGCCAGAATGTCTTGATGGAATTGTTTCTTGTTGTAGGTGAATTGATGCTCGAGCATTTTGTTATAGTTGGAAAGGCTTGTTTCATCGATATCAAGCACCATCGCAAGCTTTTTGGGGTGTGCACTGTGAGCATTTGTATTGGCACGCTGCGTCATCTCATCGTCAGCCTGAATGATGACATGTGTTAATTCTTTCTGATAAGCTCCGGTGTCATGATACTTTCGGATTTGATCCATCAAGAGCGAAAGATTAGGCGGTTCTGCAAAGGTCGATTTGTTAAAAACAACAACACAGAGCAGAGCGAAAAAGGTATTGATGAATTGACGTTTTTTGTTCACAGTGAATCCTCTAGAAGTCCAGCGGCGCATAGTATAACCTGCTTGAGCGCTCAAAAATATGTCTAAGCTACCTTTCCTTTTAAAAACGTGCAATAATTTGACACTTTAATTAACCCGCTGTCTCTTTCATAGGAAAAACGGCGATCATTATGGAATTATCATTGTGGATACAGTCCTTAGAAAAGCTTTGAGAGCCAAAGCGCATCATTTAAAACCTGTCGTTCTTCTGGGTGTCAAAGGGTTAACCCCTGCCGTGGTTGAAGAAGCCAATATTGCTCTTTTGGCTCACGAACTCATCAAAGTGAAGATCAACGGCGTTGAAAAAACAGACCGTCAAACCATTGCTTTGGCCATTTGTGAGCCTTTGAAAGCCCATTTGGTACAACTCATTGGCAGCACTGCGATCATTTATCGTAAAAACTGAAAGTGCGTATTTTACAAACGAGGTGAGGGGGTCGTGGAATTATCTTTTTCTTCGGGTGATACAGAACTGCTTTGGTCGAAGTCAATCTCTTTCATGTGATATGGTGTAGCCATTTTTGAAAAGAAAGTATTTTGATCAGGTCGTAGCAGCCTAAAATTTTCGCGTGGGTTGCTGCAGAATATTGGTCTTGACCAGTGGGGTTGCACCGATTGGGTTGATTCTGATGATGAGGGATTTGCTGCAGGTTTATTAAATAATGTTGATAGCATGGATTTTAAGGATCTTGTTAATATTGTAGCAGCAAGGATGCAGCCGACGCCTGAGAATCCGAGTAATATGGGCCCTGCTAAGGGCGGAAACAGAAGGCAGAGGACGGCGCTCGTTAATGTCAGGGCAGCGATGGTGATGCCGATTGTTTTATTGCCAAACAATGTTGGGTTTTTTCGATCTAATTTTTGTTGAAGCATTGCCTTTTCAAGACGAAGACGTTTCACAAGTTCGAAATTTTCATTCATTCCTGTTTTTAAATCATCAAAATCTTCCGTTGTTAATGTCCCATCGTTAACCATTTTATGATAATACTTGCGCTGTGTTTCTGCCTGATCGAGTGCGTCTTGCAAGGAGGGTAACTTATTTTCAAGTTCTTCCCTCCGTTGATAAGATTTCCAATAAGACCAAATGTTCCTGCTCAAAAGCGTGCTTGCAATAGCGATACCAAATGCAGCGGATGAATATGGAAAAGAAACAAGCGCGTTGGCAATGACTAGGCCGAGAATTACGGTGCCGAAGAAGAGTTTAATGGCTTGGCTTCGAGTAAAGTTTATTTTTTCCCCAGAAAAGTATCGGATCATTGCAATAAACGGTAGACGAAACATATCGATGGTACCGGCAATCGCATGTCCAATGAATGGAAAGCTGGACGAAAAAATACCAAGGTTGGGAACTTGGTTGGCTCCCTTTGCAAATATAGCTAACTGTCGTATAAAATTGGCTGAAAAATTAGGAACATGTTTTTTAAAGACGGGGTTCCAAATATTGGGAGCGACTTTTGGCGTGTTTAATTCATTGTTTTGATCTTTCATTAGGTTTTTGAGTGCATTGTTAGACATATGGCTTACTCCTTTGGAGTTCTAAATAATCGTATTTGGCCTATCCAAACCAGTCAGGCTACTTTGTGATCATCCGTATCACCAATTATCTGTATTACACCAGAACATTTTGACGAAAACATTGATCTGGATCAATGTTTCAATACAACCTCACAGATATACTCGCCTTCTGTTTGCAGCTTGGGATGACGGGTGAGCTGTTGAGTTTAGAGTGAGAGGTCATTCAATGATGTCGAGAATTTGGATCATCGTTTTTATGGTTTGTTTGTGTGGCGAGGCATATCCAGCCGATAAGCCAAAACAACCACCAGTCCTCGGTGCGCCAGTCATTCCGAAGTTGAAGGCGGCCAAAAATCCCATTGAGGCAATTTTAAACGGTTCGCCTGATCTTAGCTTTCGTCCTCGGTTTGAACATGTTCATCAAGATGCAATTCTGCGACCTGCCACAGCATTAACGCTCCGATCGTTACTTGGTTTTCAAACTCAGAGTTTTGCCTATTTTGATGCCCATGCTCAATTGAGCAATGTTAGTGCGGCTGATAATTCTTATAATTCAACCAAGAATGGTCAAAAAAAATACTCTATCATTGCAGATCCGGCTTACACCGAGTTCACACAAGCATATCTTGGATTTTCAGGAATTCCATCCAGCTACTTAAAGGTCGGACGTCAGCTCATCACTTTGGATAATCAACGCTTTGTTGGCGCTGTGAATTTTCGACAAAATTTGCAAAATTTTGATGCTGTGTCTGCTATTAATCAATCTATAGATCACCTTACTTTTTTTGCTGCATATTTAAATCGCATTGAAAGCGTACTGACGTATGCCATCGAAGCCAAGGATTTGCTGTTGAATCTCAAATACGATCGATTGCCATATTTAAATATTTCTACATACGCCTACTTGCTAGATCATCATGGCCTAATCACTACCCCGACTGAATCAACGGATACATATGGTTTAAGATTAACGGGTCTAGTGTCCATAAAGGATTTCATTTGGTCATACACCGCGGAGTACGCCCACCAACAGTCTGCGGCAAACAATCCGACTTCGTACGGCGCTTTTTATACCCATATAGGGATTGGAGCTGCCTGGAAGATGTGGTCTTTATCTCTCGAGCAAGAAGTGTTAAGTGGAAAAGAGGTGCTCCCGCATCATGGTGCTTTACCGGGCTATCGATCCTTTAGAACCCCTCTTGCAACGAAACACTTATTTCAAGGATGGGCAGATATGTTTGCATTCGTCCCTTTAGCTGGGATAGTTGATCGCTTCGCTACACTAACCTATAGCATTCCAATGACTTCCTTTCAATTAACCAATGATGTTAAAATTTCGGGCGTTTATCATGATTTTCATGCCCAAAGTAAATCACTTCGCTATGGTGATGAATGGGATCTAGATGTCACAAAGATGATTAACAAAATGTTTAGCGTCAGTGTGATTTATGCTGATTTCATGAGTGATTTACCCCGACCGACCCTCTACCCAAGCACTCAAAAAGTTTGGTTTTCGGTAACGGCTACGTTTAGTTAGGTGTGACTGAGAACTGCTATTTACAAACATCTTTCCTTGCCCCCCTGCAGTATCTGCTGTATCATACCTATTTCCTTTAAATAGACCCAAATTGGTGCTATATTTAAAATAGGCCGATCCTTATTCAGGACTGCATTGGTTCTAGATTGTTTAAGCGAGGGGTGATATGCTGCGCATCAGTAAATTGGCCGATTATGGAACAGTTGTGATGGTGTATCTGGTGAAGCGTGCGCCGGCACTTTGTAATGCGCGTGAGATTGCACTGCACACCCATCTTACGGTGCCTACGGTTAGTAAATTGTTAAAGCGACTCACATTGGCCGGTTTGTTGTCTTCTATGCGCGGAGCCGCGGGCGGCTATCGTTTGCAACGTAAAGCTTGCGATATTTCGGTGGGTGAGGTGATTTATGCGCTAGATGACCATCGCGGGTTAACGGAGTGTAGCGCGCATCCTAATGTGTGTTCGTTGCAGGGGGTGTGCCATATTCAAGGAAATTGGCGGCTCATCAGCCAGGCCATCGCGACGGCACTGGATGGTGTGAGTTTGGAAGCATTGGCAAAACCCGCGCTGAGTGTCATGGATCTTCAACATATCCAGTCGTTTGTAGGGGGCAGTCATGGTTAAGCAAAATGAACAGATAGATGCGCTTCTCGAACGTGAATACCTTCATGGATTCATCACCGATATTGATGTGGATACCTTTTTGCCTGGGTTAAATGAAGAGGTGATTCGTCAACTGTCTGCCATCAAAGGCGAACCTCCGTTCATGTTGGCATGGCGTTTAAAAGCCTTTGAATATTGGCTTACAATGCCGCATCCCGAATGGTCCAGCGTGCATTACCCGCCGATCGATTACCAAAAAATTTCTTATTATTCCGCGCCAAAAAGTCAAAAAAATGGACCTAAAAGCTTGGATGAAGTGGATCCGGAGTTGCTTCGAACTTATGAGAAATTAGGGATCCCCTTGCGTGAACAAGAAATGCTTGCAGGCGTCGCTGTGGATGCTGTTTTTGATAGCGTCTCGGTGGCTACGACCTTCAAAGCGAAATTGGCTGAAAAAGGTGTGATTTTTTGCCCGTTTTCTGAGGCCGTTCACGAGCACCCGGACTTGATTCGCACCTATTTAGGCTCAGTGGTTCCTTATCGTGATAATTTTTATGCCGCTTTGAACTCAGCAGTGTTTTCTGATGGGTCTTTTGTATACATTCCCAAGGGCGTTCGATGTCCGATGGAATTATCAACTTATTTTCGCATCAATGCGGCTTCTACCGGACAATTCGAACGTACCTTGATCATCGCTGATAGTGATGCTTATGTGTCCTACCTGGAAGGATGCACAGCCCCCATGCGAGATGAGAATCAATTGCATGCGGCGGTGGTGGAATTGGTGGCCCTAGACGGCGCTCAAATCAAGTACTCTACGGTACAAAATTGGTATCCTGGTGATAAAAACGGCAAGGGCGGTATTTATAATTTTGTGACCAAACGAGGCGCATGTCGTGGCAAGCGATCCAAAATATCTTGGACCCAAATTGAAACAGGATCTGCCATCACTTGGAAATATCCAAGCGTTATTCTACAAGGGGATGATTCCGTTGGAGAATTTTATTCGGTAGCCGTTACGAACCATCGTCAGCAAGCAGACACGGGCACCAAAATGATCCATTTGGGAAAAAACACCCGTTCGACCATTATTTCAAAAGGAATCAGTGCCGGATATGCCCACAATGCCTATCGCGGGTTGGTGCGCATAGCGCCGACGGCGCATAACGCCAGAAATCATACCCAATGTGATTCCTTGTTGATGGGAAGTGACTGTTCGGCACACACTTTTCCCTACATTGAGGTTAAGAATTCAACCGCGCAGGTTGAGCACGAGGCCACCACCTCCAAAATCAGCGAAGATCAATTATTCTATTGCCAGCAACGTGGGATGGCTACAGAAGACGCTATCACGATGATAGTGAACGGATTTTGTAAACAAGTGTTAAAAGAATTGCCGATGGAATTTGCGGTGGAAGCCACTAAGTTATTGGGCATCAGTCTTGAAGGGGCAGTGGGTTAATATGTTAAATATCAATCAGTTGAATGCGTCGATTGGCGAACAGGCGATCTTGAAGGGGATCAATCTGCAAGTACATGCAGGTGAGGTGCATGCCATTATGGGGCCCAATGGATCTGGAAAAAGTACTTTGTCGAATGTGTTGGCCGGACACCCGGCCTATACAGTGACTAGCGGTACGGTTTCTTATGGTGGTGAAGATTTGTTGTTGATGCCCACTGAAAAACGCGCGCAAGCGGGACTTTTTCTATCTTTTCAATATCCCGTTGAAATTCCAGGGGTCACAAATATCAATTTCATCAAAGCCAGTGTGAATGCTATTCGACAAGGTCGAGGTGAAGCTCCCATGGACGCCATGGAATTTTTAAGCTTTATCAGAGACAAATGTCAGTTGCTCGATATGGATGAAAGTTTGTTGTATCGCAGCATCAATGAAGGATTTTCTGGCGGTGAAAAAAAACGCAATGAAATGTTGCAAATGGCTGCTCTAGAGCCAAAATTAGCCATTTTGGATGAACTGGATTCAGGCCTTGATATTGATGCGCTGCGCGTGATATCGAATGGGGTGAATGCGATGCGACATCCCTCCCGCGCCATTATTTTGGTCACTCATTATCAAAGATTACTCGACTATATTGAACCGGATGTGATTCATGTGATGTTGGATGGGCGAATCATCAAATCAGGGGACAAATCATTAGCCCTGCAATTAGAAGAAAAGGGATATGGTTGGCTTGCAGAGGTGGCGCAAACATGAGCGAGGAAGTAGACTTTTATCAGCAGCAGGCCAAAGTGCTAAACTCATCAGTGCCATGGGTTAAACAGCTACAAGATGAAGGATCACAAGATTTGTGTCGTTTGGGTTTTCCCACAAGACACCATGAACATTGGAAATACACCTCCCTGAACACCTTTTTGCAAAAGCGATTTCATTGTTTAGAAGTATCTCAAGCACGTACGTGCACCACTTCATCAAATAACTTGCAAGAAATCCCCTCATCCGCCCTGCGGGCACCTTCTCCCCATGTCTGGGGGGAAGGGAATAAGGAAGGATGTTCGGAAGATGCCGACAAAACCCCTAAAGGCCAAGGTTTAGCTATTCCTTTTCCCCGGATCAGTGAATCAGATTTTCCGATAGGGGCACTGGTCATGCCATTACCCAGGGCTATGGTGGAACATGCTGAAAAAATAAAGCCTTATTTGAATAAAATATTGCACCACGAGCACGGGTTTCATGCATTGAATACCGCCATGTTACACGATGGCATGTTTATCTATCTTCCCAAAGGCGTGTGCTTGGGCAAGCCCTTGTGTCTTTCTCATTGGCAAGACAGGACGGATCATGCGACTTATCTACGTCATCTGGTGGTGCTTGAAGAAGTAAGTTCTTTATCTCTCGTGGAAGATTATCAAGGCTCCTCAGAAGCTTGCTATTTTACCAATACCATCACTGAGGTTCATCTTTCAGAGAATACTAAGCTCAGTCATTATAAAATTCAGAGAGAGGGTTCTCTCGCCTATCATGTGGGTGAGTTGGTTGTGCAGCAAGCTTCTGGCAGTCAGCTGCAAAGTCATTTGTTCAGTATAGGTGGGGCGTTGGTTAGGAGTGACACGAGCATCGACTTAGCGGCTCCAAATGCTGAATGTTTGATGAATGGGATATACTTGCCGGTGGATCATCAACACATGGATCATCATACTTTAGTCACGCATAGCGCACCCCATTGTCGTAGTCTTCAAGATTATAAAGGGGTATTGAGGGGGAAATCACGAGCGGTGTTTAATGGCCGGGTCATCGTGGCGCCAGGTGCGAACCATACGGAGGCCATCCAGCAGAATAAAAATCTATTGTTGTCCTCCGAGACCGAAATCGATACCAAGCCTCAGTTGGAAATTTTTGCTAATGATGTAGTATGTACCCATGGTGCAACCGTTGGACAGCTGGATGAAGAGGCTTTGTTCTATTTGGCAACGCGTGGGATTGAAAGAGCTCAGGCGATGCAATATTTGGTTCAAGCCTTTACGGTTGAAAATATGAGGAAAATTGCAAACGATGAGATCGCTGCAATGGTGGGTCCATTAATCAACCCTATGGGGTAACACAATGAACAAAGCGACCGATTTGATAAACTCATTGAATATTCAGGCGATTCGCCGTGATTTTCCAGCGCTACACCAAATGGTGAATGATCATCCGTTGATTTATTTTGATAATGCAGCAACAACGCAAAAGCCTGCTGCAGTGATCGACGCCATCGCTAATTATTATCGTCATGATAACGCAAACGTTCATCGTGCAGTGCATACCTTAGGTGCGCGCGCTACGTTGCAATATGAGGCGGCACGTGAGAAAGCACAACGATTTATTCATGCAAAAAAATCTTGTGAGTGTATCTTCGTTCGAGGAACAACTGAGGCTATTAATTTGGTGGCGCACAGTTTTGTGATGCCCAGAATTTTACCTGGTGAGGAGATTTTGATCACCACCATGGAACATCATTCAAACATTGTTCCTTGGCAAATTTTATGTAAAAAAACCGGTGCTTTGTTGAAAGTAGCCCCCATTTCTTTCAATGGTGAAGTGATATTGGATGAGTTTGAAAAAGCGTTGACTTCTAAAACAAAATTTGTAGCCTGCAGTTTTGCTTCAAATGCGCTCGGGACCATCAATCCTGTGAAAAAAATGATAGAAATGGCTCATGCGGTCGGGGCGTTGGTGTTGTTGGATGGGGCTCAGTCTACGGCGCATTTGGCCATCGATGTGCAAGATCTTGATTGCGATTTTTATGCATTTTCTGGACACAAAATGTATGCCCCCACGGGCATTGGTGTGTTGTGGGGACGAGAGCGGTTACTAGACGATATGGCGCCGTATCAGGCAGGTGGTGAAATGATTTCCACCGTGTCTTTTGAATCGACCACGTATGCGCAACTGCCACATAAATTTGAAGCAGGTACGCCTCACATTGAAGGTGCTGTTGGGTTGGCAGCGGCGATGGATTATTTATGGTCTTTGGATCATGAGGCAATTGCTGCTTATGAGAGGTCTTTGCTGGATTATGCGACTGATGCGGTCAGTTCTGTGAAAGGGTTTAACCTGATAGGTACGGCCAAAGAGAAAGTACCCATTATTGCTTTTGTTCATGGAAAAATTCATGCGCATGACGTAGGGACGATACTTGATAATGAAGGGATTGCCGTTCGCAGTGGCAACCACTGTGCGATGCCCTTGATGGACTTTTACCAAGTGACAGCGACAACAAGGATCTCATTATCGTTTTATAATACCAAAGATGAGATTGATCAGTGTGTTAAGGCATTGCATATAGTGAAGGAGGTCTTGGGTTAAAAATGGACATTCGCGAACTTTATCAAGAAGTGATCATTGATCACAATCGAAATCCTCGAAATCATCGGGCGATGGACCACGCCACCTGTGAGGCTAATGGGCTCAATCCTTTGTGTGGGGATAAATTGACAGTTTATCTTCGGATCCATCATGGGTTTATCGAAGACATTAGTTTTGTGGGATGTGGGTGTGCCATTTCTCAAGCTTCGGCCTCTCTTATGACGGATGCTTTGAAGGGTAAAACAGTGGTTGATGCACATAAAATGTTCGATCGGTTTCATGCCATGATTACGGAGGGAGGGGAATCCTCCACTTTGGATAAATTAACCGTACTTGCAGGTGTCCGATCATTTCCTGCGCGGGTGAAATGTGCAACGCTTGCATGGCATACGTTAGATGCCGCTTTGAAAAAAGATCATCTCGTAGTGAGTACGGAATAAGGGATAAGTGAACCATGTTTGGATTTAAAAAAAATTCACAGAATGAGGCATTAAAAGAGGCTGTTATCTCAGCATTGAAAACGGTTTTTGATCCTGAAATTCCTGTGAATATTTATGATCTTGGCTTGATTTATGACATTAAAATTGACCAAGAGCAAAATGTGCATCTTCAAATGACATTGACCTCCCCGGGGTGTCCTGTAGCGCAAACCTTTCCCGGAACCGTTGAGCAGGCGGTCAATCAAGTGGTGGGCGTCACGGACTGTTGTGTGGAGCTTGTGTGGGAACCTCCTTGGTCTCAAGAGCGGATGAGTGAGGTGGCACGGTTGGAGTTGGGGATTTTTTATTAGTATGTTATGGCAACCTAGCGCATCCATGAAATCTCTTCGATTCCGCGCACATATTTTGGGACAACTTCGCCTTTTCTTTAACGCCCGGGGTTATCTAGAAGTTGAGACACCTATCTTGGCGAAGCACGGGGTGAGTGATCGTTATTTATCAAACATCAAAGCTTTGGTCAATCAACAAAGTTATTTTTTGCAAACTTCCCCAGAGTATCATATGAAGCGCTTATTGGCTGCTGGGAGCGGCCCAGTTTTTCAATTGGCGCGAGTGTTTCGTGATGATGAATTGGGGCGTTGGCACAATCCTGAGTTTACGATGTGTGAATGGTATCAGTTGGACATTGATCATTTTGAATTGATCTCCGAGGTGGATATCTTGCTGCAGCAAGTGTTGGGACTGGCGCCGATGAAAAAAGTGACCTATCAGCAGGTGTTTATGGACATTTGTGGGATAGATCCTTTGTCATCACCACTGGCATGCCTTCATGAAACGCTCAAACGTTTTGGATTGGGTGATGTTTTGTCGGCAGAAGAGCAAGACCGTGATCAAATTTTATTTTTACTGATGAGTCATGTCATTGAAAAAGCCTTGGTCAATGAACCTATGCCTATCGCTATTTTCCATTTTCCACCTTCTCAAGCCTCGCTTGCAAAAGTGAATGCGGGTGTGGCTGAACGTTTTGAAGTGTTTTATCGAGGGGTTGAACTTCTGAATGGATTTCATGAGCTCACTTGTGCTGTGAGTCAGCGTGCGCGGTTTGAGTCCGATAACGAGCAACGTGTGGGAGCAGGCTTGCCACCCGTGGTGTTAGATTCCTATTTTTTAGCAGCACTTGATCACGGTTTGCCGCCTTGCAGCGGGGTGGCGATGGGCATTGACCGCTTGCTCGCATTGGCTTTGAAGGAGGAATCCATCAAGACCGTTCTTTCGTTTGATTTTTCTAGGGCATGATCCGACATAAGGATGAAAAATCGCAGCTTAAGCAGGTGCTTTTGCGATTGGGTTGTGGTGGGCAGTGGCCCGTTTGGAATTCTTCAGCCAATTGCGTGAGTTGTTGACGCCATCGTTGTAAAAGCAGCGTCCAACTTTCTCCCTTTTTTAGAGCACTTACCCCAGGGGTGGGGGAGGGATGTTCACTTAGTCCACTGAAAGACACATGTCCTCTGTTTAATTCAACAAAAAGCAGGGTATTGATGGTGTCATCGAGAAGGGCATAGAGTAATAACTGTGGGGCTTCTGGCCTGTCCTCAAGCCATGGTTTAAAAGCGGGTAGTCGACTTTTATAATCTATTACCCACGTTTCATGATCAGACATTTTATCTAATCGGTCTACGCGGACGCGAAAGTCGATGCCGGCCAAGCATAGCGTGTATTCTTGTTCTATTGCCTCGACCACAAAAGGGGTGCGTCCTGCTTCCCAATTCAGACATTCTTTGACCAAGTAGTACAATCGTTTCATTTCGACGTCTTGGATGAGTGGCATGAAGGAAGGGCTGTTTTGTTGAATGAGGGGCGTTAAAGCTTGAAGAATGGCCTGATGAATATGTTCATCTAGCTCATGGGAGGTTAAAGATATCAAATGGGCTTGCGTTTTGAAGCATCGCCATAAGGCTTCCATGATCTGATGGATTAGTTGACCACGCATTGCAGCATCAGGTCCGTCAGAGATTTCAGGTCCTGGTTTTGCGTGTAGGCGATGGGCCGCAAAGGCGCGAAAGGGGCATTTGGCTTGATTTGCCAAGAGGCTGGTTCCTCCTCGGATGGGTTCATTGGGGAGGGGAGGGTGAAGATAAGATTCTTCTTGAGGGATAAGACCTGACAAATCTGTTTGCGAAGGGATGTGCGGTCTTGGCAATTCAGGGAAATCTCGAATCAGTGGGCTGGGTAAATTGGGGGTATCTTCTATGAACCTCGGGTGGCTAAAGACGATGTCGTCACAGCCGTTGCGGAGACGTTGCAATAATTGGGTAGCCATTTGTAATTCGCGTTCGGGGGTCGCATGGGGCATGTGAAGCTCACGTTGGAGTCTGAGAGGAATAAATGCGGACAAATTCGTTTTTTTAGGCAAGCAAAGATCGGTGATGCCAGTGACCCAAACGCTCTCAAAACAACATCCTGAGGCCTCTAGTAGACCAAGAATTTGCACAGGTGCGGTGGTGGTTTTATTCTGAAAAATAGTAGATTTGGCGAGATCGTTTAGGACTTTTAAGGCGTCAGTTTTATTCATCACAGGGTTTATAATAAACCACTGTTGCAATTCATCGATGAGGGAGATGAATCGTTGAAAACATTGATAGTTTGCAGAGTTCAGTGGATATTCACCTGGAAAACCTAAATCAAATAGACGTTGTTTAAAAAGCTTTATCCACTGGGATGGGGAGGCGTTCTCGGGATAGGGTAACAATGCGTTTAAGAGGGTGGTGAGTTCTGGCGTGGTGGGTTTTATGGTTTGAATGAAGCCCTTCAGTGGGAAGGTTTGTTCTTTGAGAACGTCGTTATTTTGCATAAGAGAGGTACGCTGGATAAATTCCGTTTTAGAGCCGCTTAAGAAAGGGGAATACAGAAGGAGGCGTATATCATGGTTTGTGAGGATAGGATTTCCAAGGGCTAGCCATTGTAAGGCATGAGTGACTAGGGGATAACTCATCAGGGGTTGGCCCAGAGAGAGATTGAACTGATCCTTTTGGAAATGTCTTTTTAAGAGGCGTGTTAAGGAGAGCGCTTTTTTTTCTAAGTCGGGGACCACCACCGCAATTCGCGTCTCACCCGCTTGAAGTTTATCCTTCACCCATTGCATCATGGTCTCGTGTTCATCTGCATTGTCTTTTGCTGAAAATTGATGGGCTAAAGTTTTTTGTGGGCTTAAATCATAGCTGTATTGACGCTCTATGGTTTTTTGTAGGGCCTGAAGTTGTGGTGAGTAGTCATCAAAACATACCCAAACCACGTGGAGGGATGCGAAGATCGATGGAAAGCGTAAGAGATAGTCTACGATTTGTTCGGCGGTGATGGCGTTGAGTTCTTGTAATTTTTTTTTAAAAAGGTGAGCCCATTGTTGGAAGAGTTCTGTTTGTTTGGTGTCAGCAAACGCGAGATGAAGTGGATCTATCAGCCAATGTTGGCATCGTGCCCAAGCTTCTTGAACCTCTGAAAGTAGGCCATCGTTACTCTGATGTCCAAGGATTTGTCGCCATAAATCTCGTTGAAGTGGTGGGGTCAATAGAATAGGGTGGGTGAGCGTCACGTGAAGCTCGCGTACGTTGTGATATAGATCGCGTAGAAAGGCTAAGTAGGGGAGGCAGCGTGGCTTATCAGCAACCGTCGCACTGGCCGAGGTTTGTTGGAAGTGATCCTGAAGCAGCTGGTGACACAGTCTATTATTCGGGGTGATAACATACGCGCCCTGTTTCATGGCGTTTAATAGAGCAATTCGTGAGTCGATGGTCTGCATAAGGTATTTTAAACCAAATGGGTCAGGAATACGAAGGCGTATTTTTTGGAAATGGAACAAGTCTATCGCGTCGTCTGCAAAATGTACGTGAGTATAAGTACTACTTAACGTGATATAACCATGTTCCTCGGCAAACTCAAGACATTTTCCTTGCTTATGTTGGATATAAGATGATCGAGAGTTTTCCCTTATAGTCAATTTTAATTGCGCATGCTGGATCATGCACTACACTATAACTTATAGATTACGGGATGGAGTGATGATGGATATCATACCTTTTTTTAAATTGATGGTTGATAAAGGTGCCTCTGATATTTTCTTCAGTGTGGGTGCGCCACCCAGTATGAAAGTGGAAGGGATTACCGCGCCGATTAGCAAAGATCTCTTGCTAACACAAGAAATGGTTGAAATTGCCAAATCCATCATGAGCGACTCACAGCAAAAAGAATTTGAGCAGACCATGGAATTGAATATGGCGCTGTCCATCGAAGGGATTGGACGATATCGAATCAATGTGTTCCGGCAACGAGGCGAAACGGCCATGGTGATTCGTTACATCAAAGGCATTATTCCAAGCCTCGAAAAACTTCAACTTCCTCCTACGTTAAGCGATGTGGTGATGGAGCAACGAGGTCTGATATTGATTGTCGGGGGTACAGGCTCTGGTAAATCGACGACTTTGGCGTCCATGATTGATCATCGAAACAGTCGTCATACGGGACATATTTTAACGATAGAAGATCCGATAGAGTATGTGCATCAACATAAAAAATCGGTGGTGAATCAACGTGAAGTAGGTATTGACACGTTGACCTATGATAATGCACTGAAGAATGCCATGCGTGAGGCGCCGGACGTGATTTTGATTGGTGAAATTCGTGACAGAGAAACCATGAAACATGCGATTGCTTATGCGGAAACAGGCCATCTTTGTTTGTCAACGTTGCATGCAAATAATGCGAATCAGACCATGGATCGCGTCATCAATTTTTTTTCCGAAGATGCGAAACAGCAATTGCTGCTTGATTTGTCTTTAAATTTGCGAGCCATCATTTCATTGAGATTGATTCCAGGCGTGAACAAACAGCGGATTCCAGCGGTAGAAGTGTTGTTAAATACGCCCTATATTACCGATCTGATCGAAAAAGGAAAGATAGAAGAAATCAAGGAAGTGATGACTCGTAGCACAGAACAAGGGATGCAAACCTTTGATCAAGCCTTGTTCAACTTATACAAGGCCGGAAAAATCAGCCAAGAGAATGCCATCGAATATGCTGATTCAAAAAATAATGTGGGTTTGAAAATCCGCTTATCTGAGGAAGGGGGATTTGAAGGGAATGGGAATTTAAAGATTGATGCGGATGATGGGGTGTCTTAGGATTTAAAATGCTTCTAAATAAGGATCTGGCCAATTCCATTGGCTTGCATTTTGAGCAAGGTGTCCTAATATTATGGTATGATGTCGTCTCGAATAATATGTCTTGGAGAGTCACTCTATGCCAGGTAGAAAGGGTACAGCATTAGGTAAAACATTTTCACCAACTGCCGCGATGGATGCCTCTCTTTTGGCGCATATCCAACTTGACCCATTTCTTGCAGGTTCATTTGGACTAGAGCGTAATTTATTTGAACGAACAGTTGGTTATTTTGACGGATATTGTGCGCAATTAGCCCGTGGAAAATCACTTTCTCCTGAAATGTCAGCGGTGAAAATGCGCATCCATGGATTGGTTGGGATCGAGCGGGAGATGCAGCGGTTAAGGGGTCTGCCTGAGCCGGATGCGAAGATGGCTCTGAAGTCTTTTTCGGAGTCGATGGCTCGTGATTTGTTAACCCATTTAAAAACAGGTGATTATCTCTCATTTCCAGGGGGTTGGAACAATAAAAACAATGCTCATGCGATGGTGTATCAATTTAAGCGGACACCGACGGGTCTTGTGTTTTATATCTATAATGCAGGCGAGGGGATTCAATACCATGAGAGAAAATCGACGCGTGAACGTGAGATGTATTGTCCTGTCCAGGCTTATGAAATACCAGAGCCTATCAGTGAAAAGCAACTAGCCAGTTATCTTCGAGATCTCATGAGGCCACAAGTCCGTGATCTCAGTTCAAAAAAAGAGAAACCTTTTGATGGAAAACGCTTGTATGAAGAGGTGATTCCTAAAATTAGTTTTTTAAAGGGTAAACTCATCCCTATGATCGATGAGGTGAAACATGCCTTAACCGCTGGACAATTATCAGGAACTTGTACTGAACGTTCTATTCATCAAATGGTTAAAAGTCAATTCCCCTCAACGCTTGAGTATCAACGATTTATCTATGAGTTCAAACAGTATGCTCTAGATGATTACGTTCGTGAAATGTACAGAAAGGGTGAGTTAGGGGATAAGCGTGTGCAAACGCTCATCAAACGTTCCATGCAGACGATGCGTCGCATGTTAAATCTTCTGCCTCCGTTGTTTTCTGATGCTTATGTTGCCGATCGTCGAGCGGTATTACAATCTTATCAGGATAGCTTGGACCGAGCGGGGGGGCGAGCCATAGTGCTTCCTGTTCCTCCCAAAAAGATGGAATCAAAGCCCACCGTTTCTACGTTTATGCTCCCGGCATTGCCAATGACGCTTAGAGCTTCGATGAGGCTAACCATGCCAGTGGCACAAAGAATGGTTGTCATCTCTCGTGAGGCCTTAAAAGGGGATGAGCATCTGATGAGGGAGTTGCAAAATTTACTAAGGGAGTGTGCCGACCTTAAGAGCGGAGAACACGATGCAGCCATCATCGAGCGACTGGAGTTCGTATTTTCCCAACTTCCTTTGAGGAATTCCAGAGAATTTGACCCTAGTGCCTTCTATCGTGTAGTCACCCAGGGTGGGCAAGCCGAGTTTTTGGAGTCCATCGCAGGATTGCAGGAATATTATCTAGACGCCTGTAAAAAAGTAGCATCTACGGCCCTTGTGCCGAGGATGTTGGTGGTGAGCTTAAGCGTGTTGGGTGTTGTTGAACAAGTGATCAGATTGGCACCGATTCACGATGGTTCTCCTATGCTGCATGAGTTTGTGGGCTCAACCATAGGGAGATTTTTTTATGGCAATCAAACGAATCCTTATTATGGCACTCATCAGCCGATGTTGGATGAACGACTTTTAGAAATCAGATCATTATATTCATCTTATCGAAACCCAAATTATTGTGATTATTTTCGAGAACTGATTGCATCAGAGCCTGCGATCAAACGGAAGTTATTAGAGCATTATGTTCCACCACGGCTCCCAGAGTTAGCAGAAGCTATCGAGCGTCGCAACTTAAGAGAAGTCTATTGTTTCTTGAACGATTTTCAGCGCTTTAGATCCCTTGCAGAGTATCAACCCTTGGTCGAAAAAATGGAGTTACAACGATGGACTGACAAGTGTTGTTATGATCTCATGAAAGGGTTTTTAATGACCGCTTGTGAGGTCCCGCAGCCAATATTACAGCACTATATGCAGGGAGGCGAATTAAACATTTGGCTCAATAGTACGGGTGCTACTGTCTATAATTCAGTCCAGAAAGAAGTGCTCAATGAGCACATTTATAAACTTCCAGAGGATTCACCCTACCAACGGGCTTTGAATATTGAATATCGTCATTCCAACCATGAGCATGGCCCACGAGGAAAACTTCGTACAGAGAATCATATCCAAGTCTTCCCAAGTGACATGAGTGCCACCACAGCGACGAGTTTGGATGCTCAAGCCAAAGATAGGCTTTCTGAAAGGCAAATTGCACCCTCCGAGGCTCTCTCACGGGAATTGTTCCAATTGAGGATTTCACCACACCATCAAATCAAATTAACGCTTGACTATTTTCAACGTGATTTGAGTCGGTTGGGATCTGTAGAGGCTCAAAAATATCTTGAGGCTAATCTTTTTGAACCAGGTTTGTTGATACAAGAATTGCGCAAAAATCGAGAAGGATTTTTTGCACAAATGGACCGTTTCATTCAGTTAGGCCTCACCCATTTTGCAGATCGTGGGTATACCTCTCAGCAATCGCTTTTTTTCATCCGATTGGCCTATTGGGTTGATACTTATGATGCCAATTATTATTTCAGTCCAAAGCCTTCTCAACGATTAGAACATTTACAAAAACGATTGGCTTCTATGCTGAGTGCTGATGCGATGCATGTGACGCCAGAAATCAAGCATGGCCTGCACCAATATCATTTTTTAACCACCATCTCCCGTCACAAAGGCGTGTTACTCCCAGTACGTCCCGCAGTGCTTGAGGCGGCATTACCGTCTTATTTCGTCATGTTGGCGACGAGTTCATCCACTATCGATGACACCGACACACAGTTTGGGATGGCTGAAAAAATATATGACTATCAATGTATGGTCTCACAAAGTGATCCCAAGGTGCTGGCTCGTCTGCTAGGTCCAACCTTGACTTTGTTGGGATTTGGAGAATGTGTGGAAGAGCCTCGAGAGGTGATGGGTAGCCCTAAAGTATACAACGTCAGGGTGCAGAAAGGGGCAGTTTTAGAAACTTATCAGATGGATGCGTTGCGTGGCTTGATGTTCAATGCTCGTGGGATGGCTTGTTGTGCGGTGCCTCTGGATATTTTAAATCATCCGGTCATGCCCTATTTAAAACTTAAGTCGAAGACCCCCTGTTTTGTTTCAAGTGATGGTTTGATAACGGAAATAGGGGATCCTCCTTGTCGTTTTATTCGAGAGGCAGAGGGCATGAAGCCCAGAGTTCAAAAGCTTTTGTCTGATGGTGTCCGGACGGAATGGTATGAGCTTCATGATTTGAGTGATGAACAAAACAGGGCTTTTGGCTTCTCCACTCGAACCATTAAGTTGCCTTTTCCTGCGATCCTATCAGAGCGTGAGAATCAAATTTGGGTGAATTGTGACACCTCTCGAAAGATGCTTCTTATTCAAAAAGATACCCCGAGTTATGTTTTCGCCCAAGGTCTTTCTGATCGTTGGGAAGCTCTAGAAATCAGAAAGACTCAGGGGGGCGCCGGCGGTAATGATAGGTTGTGTACCGGTAACACGATGTTTCATGATTTCTTTTCGGATTTTGAGGATCCATCATTTATCCTTGTGAGCCAGAATCGTGACCAATTTAAAATTAAGATGCCACGGATAGGACTGACTTTATTGGCAAGAGAGGAAGCAGGTCAGTGGGTCATTCATGTGGAGAATCAACCTTCTTTGGTCATGGTCAATCAGCCCCTTTCAATGATTTTACCCAACCTGGTCTTTGAGGATAAGCTCACGCATCAAAAGGTTTGCTATTTACCAAAACAGCAATTCATCAGCACAGGTGAACCTGATGCTGATACTGAATTTTATCTCTTAAAGTTGGATGTCTCCAATGAAATTTCAGCCGCCGTGGTTAAGGAAGAAATACAGGGACAAATAGAACCACTTTTGCCAGAGCAGTTTTCAAGAACCGGGCAATTGATAAGCATTCCTCTTGACGAGGAAGGGCAACTGCTTCCCGAGACCTCGAAGGATGCCTTGTATCTTTGCTATGTGTATTTGGGCAATCATCAGCCTGAAAAAGCTTGGGCTGTTCTTGAAGATTTAGCAAAACGCCTCAATGGGTTGAAGGGCACTTATGAGGAGTTGACCCTGTTACAATGGATCATGCAATCCATTCCTCGAAACATCAAGGCCGAGGATGAGAAAACGACCATTTCAACCCCCTCTTATGTGGCTTGTCAGTTGAAAGCTTTGTCATTGTATACCGCGGCCTTTACGCCAAATCAGGTGATTTCGTTTCCTCCTAGAAACTTTGATATGGGATCACCCGATGGCATTTATCAGGACAAGTGTTGGGAAGAACGACATGATTTTTACCAGGGGTTAAATGACTCACTTTATCAACTCTATTCGCGCTATCAAAACATGCACCGACATTTAGAACATGGTTTTCATTTGAACCTTTCTGAAAAGAAAAGTTTGTTGGATTACTACCATTTCAATCTGCCTTTAGCAGCCGAAGGGGAATCCAAAGCGGTAGGTGCTTTGGGGTATGAATGGTTAGAGCTGACGTTGGAGCCAGAATTGCGTCGTTTGAAACTCTTAAGAAAAGAATATGAGGTCTTAAGATCCTCAGGGGGCATCGATGCTGCATTAATCACCCGTTATGAAAAACGATTGGCTGAGGCTGAATCCTTATTAAGAAAAGAAGTGCGTATACGAGCGCATCATACTGAAGTAGAGTTGGTGCCGATTGATTTAGGCATACCCCATCAGATAACGTTGGATCGATCGAAAATCATCTTGTCCCTTGATGAACGGGTGAAAATCGACACGTGGTGGGATGACACAAGTATTAGACCTACCACGCCAGAAGAGATTGAGAAAGCGTTGCAAGCATTGGATTCTGATATGACCGATGCCACTTGGCTTCTGAACTTCCCCATTTATTATCAATGGATGGTTTCTCCGGATGCCACCAGAGAGCGAGCGCTGTTGGTAGATTTCTGCTCCTGTCATCTGATAGCACACCGATACGTACCGATGCATCAACAAGAGGATAAGGCGACTTATTTGGTGAATATCTTATATCGAATCTCACAGAATCGTGAAGCTTTTGTGAGAGGTTATTGGGGGATGAAACATGGTAACAATTTACTAATACAGGCGGCGTTGCTCCCATCTCCTTCGCTAGAAATTTATCAAGCCCAACATAAAATGAGCGAAACCTTGTCTAGAAGTAGTGACATTTTAGACAAATTATCCATTGACATGTCAGAATCTAAGGCTCCTATGGTGGCGAGCCCTTGTTTTGTGGTTCAAGACTTTGGTGTGAAGCCTTTGATCGATACGCTAGGGCTTGAGGCTGCGAAAGTTGGGCGTTTTCGAGCGTTGGCTGAACAATATCAAGCAGCGGCTACCATTTTTGGAATGCCACCGACACGTCCGATTGAGGCAGGGTACCAAGTCCTTAGTGATTCAGAGCGAAGGGCTGGCGCTGAACAAAGTCAAGCGCTGCAGGACATGAAGCGGATCGCAGCTGAGCTTCTTTCTTCTAAAGATCTTCATGGCGTGTTGAAAAGAAAGACTCAGATCTTTATTGATAGGTTAGAGCGCCTTGTCAGTACACAAAAAGATGAGTTGATCCGATTAGCCAATAGTGGGCCATTAGATTCTGGCAAAAAACGTCACCGCGAATTGGAAATTGAGGGGGAAGTTCGAGCACCTCTCAATGAAAAACACTTATTGGCGCTATATTTTAAAGCCGATGCGGCTATCTATGCACAAGATACGGGCTTGACAGAACCTGAAGTGGCGGAGTTACATACAGGTTTTAGCCATCATATGGCCTGCGATGTCAGGCTCAAGAGTTTGAGGCGATTTTTAGAGGTAATCGATGCGTTAGGGGACACGCCCTCAGCCTCTGCATTGCAACAAGTGGCGCATGAATTGTTGACGGAAGATCGAGTGGACTATGGGACGGAGCCTGCGTTGGCAACCATGCAATCCCTTGAAGAAGTGTTATTGCGGCCACAACAAATTTTGGCCATCAATCGTTTGTTGAAAGCACCAGATTGTGATCCATTTGCCTATGTTCAGGTGATTGAAAAAATCATCATGGGGGGTGGTAAATCGAAGGTGATTTTACCAGCGCTTGCGCATAAGAAAGCGACTGGAAACAACTTGGTCGTGGTAGAAGTGCCCCGAGCATTATTTGAAACCAATTGTGTGGATTTGTCCAGCACCTCAGAGCGATTATTTGATCAAAAAGCGGTCCCCTTTGAGTTCAATAGGGACAGCAGTTGCACCCCAGAAAGCCTCCAATTTCTATATTCTAAACTCATCGATGTGATGGTGAATAAAAATTATTTGGTGACCACGGGGGATTCGGTGCAGTCGCTCGAACTCAAATATGTGGAGCTGACGCTGAACCGTCCTGAAGATCCTAAAGAGCGAGAGATCTGGGCTAGTCAAATAGAATGGTTGGGAAAAATGGTTTCTTTGTTTAGAACCAGTGCTGATGTGGTGATGGATGAGGTTCATCAAGCGTTGTTGGTGAAGAAAAAACTAAATTACACGCTGGGGGGGCAACGGTCGGTGTCCACGAGTTTGATTGCTGAGTGTGTGGAGTTATATCGATTTTTTGATAACGTTCCCTTAGGCCCCGCTTTCCCTGGGAAAACACTCACGTCTCTTTTAGAAAACAACCCATTATTGATAACAGATGCAGAGTGGGAAGCTGTCATGGGGCAGTTGATCGATGCATTATTATCTCACAGAGCAAGCCCCATGAACTTGACGTTTAGAAAAATGGTTCCGCCATTGACTAACGCCACACGCGCACAATTACGTCACTATTTGGCGAATGAGGGCACAGAGATCCCTGATTTTGTGTTGAGAAGTGATTCACGAACGCAAACCGTTTTAGCACTTTATAAAGAACAAGTGAGTCGACTTCTGCCTCAAACTTTAAAACGCAAGTTATGCGAGCATTATGGCCCATCTCATGAGCGTCTCGAAGATGGTGTGGCGATTCCTTATGTGGCGAATAATGTCCCGAGTGAGCGCAGTCGGTTTGGGAACTATTTGGAAGCGATGAATTTTAGCATTCAAATGTTGTTACTGGATGGTTTTCGACCGATTTTATTGAAAAAGGTCCTTCAACAACTTCAAACTCAAGCGAGGTTGGAGTTACAAAAAGATCCGGGTTTGGGTCAAATGGATAATACGCCAACGGCCCGAGGATTCAGAGGATTTGATCCAACTTTACCCTTTTTCTTAAGTCAACTTCGATTGGATGATGAACAACAGTTTGCTTTGGTGTTTCCGCTTTTGGCAAAAAATAAAAATCTGATTTGTGAGGTTTTGAAGACCGATCTTTTACCGCAGATTCATGTGGAAAGTGAGATTCTACATTCCGATGCTTTTAATCATGTGTCGTTTTATCGTTCAGTACAAGGTCTCACAGGGACGCCATCTAACAGCGCTACTTACCATCAAGATCTTCTTTATCAGAAACAATCCTCGGCCGCAACCGATGGCTTCATCGTGAGTTTGTTGGAAGAAAAGCGTACGATAGTTCGCGAAGTGGGGCACAACACACCACAAGAATTGTTGGAAGGATTATTTGGTCGGATAGGGGCAGGGGAGTCCGTCCGAGCTATTATTGATATTTGTGCCTCGTTTAAAGGGATCAGTAACTTAGACGTGGCACAATTGTTGTCAACTTATGTCCGGAATCATCCAGCACCATTTTCAAAGCCTACCGCCTTGAAATATATTCAATTTTTTAATGAGAATAATGTGCTGTGCGCTTTGCCTCTTGTCGCAGGATCGGAACCTATCCTGATTGGTTCGACGGATCCAGACGTGGTGAATGCGAAATTGGGGGGAAGTACGCCTGATGAGCGGTTCACCTATTATGATCAATCCCACATCATTGGGGTGGATCTGAAGCAAGGTGCCGCGGCCAAGGCGTTGGTTTTGGTGGACCATGAAACTGAATTGCAGAATTTTTTACAAGGCTGCTTAAGGATGCGTGGTTTTCAAGATGAACAACAACTTGAGATCATTGTGCCTCCGAATATGAGGGGTCAAACGCTGAATGCCATCGTTTCTCAAATGGTTGGGAATGAAACGCGTCAATTACAGCTTGGGGTATTTACTGCCGCACAAGCCAAAATGAAAAATCTCATTCGTGCAGACTTCATGAATCGATTGCTCTCCTTACCAGAAGCTGATGCTGAGTTGAAACACCAGTATGCGGTAGCATTCAAATCATTTTTTGTGGAAACATCCTCAACTGATTTTTTTAAAGTCTATGGTGGCCTTGCGACCATGCAACCCGCAGAAGATATTTTGACGCGCCTTCGTACCCACTTGATGGAGGAATGGACTCAGACTTTAGAAGGTCTGAAAGCTCCGGCAAGTCCTGATGAGGGAAGCGTGTTGAACCAATCTTTAACGCGAATCATGGAAGGGGCGCTACCACAATGTCAGCCTGCATATATGAGCCCAACTCAATCAGAGCAAGGCTTAGAAGTGGAAGTGCAAAATCAGATCCAGGTGGAAATGCATCGTGAAGCGTTGACAGAGCTCCAATTTTTTAATCCCTTGTTAGCCCCTGCTGCCTATACCCCTTGGCCGGAGCGTAGTTACAAGATGAACTTTGAAAGAGCTGATCAGTTTTTAACTTTGAGTGCTATGTGCCAAAGAGGTGCTCTTAAACCAGAGGAAGTCCCAGCCTTCGGGAGTATTTTTGTGTCCCGCAATTATTATCAAAGTTATGAAGGTCAAACGACTTTTATTGGACCTTATTTGAAACCAGTTCATGCCTTGTTGTTTAGACGAAAACTCGCAGGCGATGTTGAATGTGTGATCTTAAGTCAACAAGAAGCTGAAGAGCTGGTGGCAGAGATGGACACCAGTATGTATCCTGACATTTGGATGACCACTACACAACACACGCTATTAGGAGGTCTACCCCCTCGTGACATTCAGACGAATAAAGATTATTTAGGCATCATCGAGAAGGTGCGTTACTTCAATGGGGAGTTTCGCTCTTTATTGGAGGGCGATGTGTCTCTGGACTGGTTGAGTGAAGGGACAGAAAAAAAATTGGCCTATTTTGAACAATACTTGCAGCCAAGTTTACGAGAGACAGCACAGCAAGACATCACTTTGTTGCGTCAAACATTATCGCATAAAAAGCTCGCTTTTCAGTATATCGCGGATCATCCAATGGAAGATTTCACCGCATTTGAATGGCGGGCCAAAATCAGTGATGAGTTATCCGACGCCGATATTGAGGAGTGCGAACGATTGGCTCAGGCTTTTGCTAGAGCCAATGAAAATTGGAGTTTGTTAGATTATACCGCCCAGAAATCTCAGGAAGGGTTGAGACTTTCACTTCAAGCGACATCCTATATCACCAACTATTTTAATGTAGAGTTGTCGAATTTGCGTCATCTCATGGATGTGTTGAAAAGGGTACATCCGCTGGATACCCTGGCTGGTTTGATACGAACATTGAGGCCTGATTTCATTCAAAAACAAATTCCTGGGGGCCGTCGAGAGAGTATTCTTGAGGCTGTTTTGATAAGGGAGATGGATGTCACAAATGTCGAACAGTGGTTTGCTATTGCTGACCAGTTGGTAAGTTTAGGGGCTAATGTTCATTCTATGGATGATAAAGGACTCCATTTGATAGACAAACTGATATCCTCTCGGCATGAACATGTGTTCCGGGCGATACAGTGGTTGATTTCAAAGAAGGTGAAATTGGAAGTTTGTGATACGTCTTGGGAGACCGCTCATCCCGCTCTTCTCGAGGAAATATTTCAACATGAACCTAGGCTTCATCAGGCTAAGGGATTTCTCATGGCTTATGTCAGTGCCTTTCGAGATGATCCTGACAAGCTCTTGCAACTGATAAAAAAATACCCAACACCCGAGGTTGTGAGCAAAGTTGTGGTACAGGCAGCGCCTTTAAGAGCCTTGACCGAGGTCTTGATAGAACTTCGGGTATTGGCGTCGGATGATCTTCTGTTAAGCCTATGGTTATCTAAGTTGAGTCCAGGTGATGGTCAAGCTGTTTGCCTGTCCCTATCGACACAACCTGATATTTCTGTTGGTGTTTTCAATGTTCTTTTATCACCCAAAAACAATCGGTTTCAGTGTGATGATTATGTTAGGGTATTGAAAACACATCGATCACTCCTTAACGATCTAAATCTCACCATGGTCATGCAGGCTACTAAAGATTTACCAGCCTCGAGCGAGGCAGTGGTGTCTCTTTTGGAATTGGTCCTTGGCTGTGATTATTCAAAAGAGGTTCTTATTGTCGAGATTGTTTCTCGTCTTTTGGTCATAGATCCAGTTTCAGCTGTAGGTCTTTGGGAGACATTTGTCAGTCGGTTAAATTGGGCTCATCTGTCTTGTGAAAGCCTTGTTTATTTATTAAAGTCCTTACCAGAAAAGATAGTCGATGGCTTGCCGGAATCCCCTGGGTTTGTTAAAAATTTGAACATCATGTTGGCGACACTTTATCGTGCTTCCGAATATTCGACGCTTCAAAAGTTACTGTCTTCTAAGCGCAAAATGCTGAAGTTTGAACAACTCCTGCATTTTCTCTCATTCAGAACATCACCTCAAATGCAAGAATTATTGCCTGATGTGGTCCTTCATGAGGATGCCACAGATGAGGTCCTGCAGCGGGTTTTGCAGAGCATGGAGACACCGGTGATCGCCAAGGTGATGAGAGCCTTATTGAGTAAGCCTAATCTCACGGAAGGAATCATAACCCAAGTCATCCAAAGAGCCGCTAAAGATCCCATCGATGTGTACACAGAACTTCTTAAACAACCGCATATCACCAGGGACCATTTGAGCGTGATGCTAGATAGTATATATCTGATGAGAAGTTCACCCTGCTTCCTCTTACAGCGCGTGTTAAACCACCCAAAGGCGAACGAGGCTGTGTTGCATCAGGTCATCTCTGTGGCTTTGGAGAATCATCATCGTTTTCCCATGTCGCTATTATGGAAAGAGATCAGTTTAGGGAATTGGACTGAGTGCTCTGTTGATCTCATCAAAGCCATGCTGCTCAAATTAAAAGAGGAAGATCTTAAAACGCTATTGACCTCTAGATCTTTTCATCCGAAGTGTAAAAGGCTTCGGGATAAGCTTCTCAGAACGCGTGATCTTGATTTTTATGGGAAGATCCTTGGGTTTCCTGAGTTGAATTGGGAGGCTGCAGATCTTTGTACCATGGTCGAATACAGCTCAGACTATCCTAGGAGCGATGCTGAATACTCGAAAATTTTACAAGAATTCCTTCGACATCCGGCAGCAAATCATTCAGTTCTTCGTGATGCAACAATGAAAGTGCTTTATCGCAATTCACAAGGGATGACAGATTTTTGGGAGGTGTTTCTTTTGGAGAAGTGGTGGGAGCTTGATGCTGAGACTTTGGGTACCGTCTTTTCTTATATTCCAAAGAGATACTTTCTTCGTTTATTGGAAAGCATTGAGCCCGGAAATATCCATGAGACACATCGAGAAGAGCTCCTCAATAAGATGATAGAAAGAAGGGATGCTTCTGTTTATTATCAGTTGTTGGGCTGCCCTGTGCTGAACATTGAATCGAACTATCTTATCAAAATGCTTGACTCACCCAACTTAGAAAGAGTCTTACCGTTGATTGTTGAGTATAAAACGACCAATAGAGAGGTGCTAGATCACATCATAAAGGTGATGGGAGAGCCTACCGTAGAGTTGGCGCGAGCGTTATGCCGCCAACCTTTGGTGCAGCTAAATGACGAGCTGATCAGTCGATTTTGTCAGAGTATTCACTATGGGATAGGCAACTGGCTACTCAGTGAACAGGTAGCGATCTTAAAATCCAATCATTTGCGAACGTTGGTGGGTCATCTCTCTCCTCCTTCACCCTATGATGATTCCGAAGCATGGATGACCTTAATTCAACATCCTGCCGCAGATCAGGGGGTGTTGGAAGAGGTCTTGAAGGTTTTACAAGACGCACCAGAAGCTGTGTGGCAAGCGTTGATTCATCATGAAGCGTTGAAAGTAAGCCCAACGCTTGTGTTTGATTTTCTACGATCTCAACTTTTTGCCGATCCTAATCGACGCGAACAACTTCTTAATCAATTGATGTCCTTTGGCAATGCCTCTCTTTATCGTCAGATGCTTTCAAATGAAGACGTACCCCTTACTCAAAGGGATCTCTTAGGGTTAGTCACTCGCGGGGGGGTAGAGATGAGGTCCGTATTGCCAGAAATTATTCATCATTCTGCCAGTTCAAAAACGGTGATGAGAGAGATTCTGACGGTGATGGGTGAACCTACGGATGAGGTGATTCAGGCCCTACTTTCAGAAAATCAATTTTATACCGATAAGGCGCTGGTTGAAGCTTTACATCAGAGCTTTAGAGAGGATAGACGTGAAGGATTTTTAGGTTTTCTGAAAACGCTTAGAAAGGGCGGTTCAAAGGTGGTTTTGTTGGATGTAGAACATCTGATCACACCGCCACCGTCGCCTGCACCGGCACCGCGTCCTGCACCGGCACCGCGTCCTGCACCGGCACCGCGTCCTGGGCCGGCACCGCGTCCTGGACCGGCACCCCTATCCCCAGGAGTAGATGAAAGCATCATTTTGCCGCCCACCCCAACGGCAATCACCGACCCTACTCCAACTAGGGTCGATCCGAGCAAAGTTGGAAAGGTTGGATTCTTTCATGATCCAAATAAACCTGTTGACGCTTTGGTAGATGTTCCCGGTCATGCTATTCTTGATCCTACAACGGTTAGCCCTGGATTACCGGATGAGATTTTAGCTAAGAAAAAGAAGATCTTGAAAGAACCAGATTTTGTACAGCCAGCGGTAAGTTATTCCTTTGCATTTAAATGCCTGGTGAGTTTGGCGGTTGTATCTACGGTAGCTTTGCTTGTTGGTCTTTTTATTCTCAGCACCTTGTACGGGGGCGTGGGTTTGGCTGTTGTTGGGGCGGTGGTGGTAGGCGGTGGCCTTGCAAAAAAATATGGCTTTTATTCGCCAACCCCCAAACCTTCACCCCCAACGCCAGATAAAAAACCTGAGCCGGATCAAGCCAAATAGGAGATCAATATGTTGGTTACATTCACAAGTAAAGCATCTGGTGACATCACCTTGTTTGGAAAGGATGCATTGACGCTGCTCAAAATGATGGGGCAAAGTGAGGTCATACCCAGTGCGATACTGGCCAAACAAGTGCCTGCTGCATTGATCTTATTGACAGAAGCACTTGTACTTGAAAAGAAAAAGTCAAGTTTGTTGATCCCTAAACTCACTGATGAAGACGACGATGAGGTGAGTATTCACCAACGAGCGGTGCCTTTGATGGCTTTATTACAACACGCTTCCGATAAGGCCTGCGATGTGATGTGGCATGAGGGGATTTAATATTTCAGTTGCTTCAACAATAATTTTGCCGCTTCTTGTTCTGCTTTTCGGCGAACTTCGCCGATCCCTTCTGTAGATAAGTTTAAACTGGCTACTTCGCAGACAATATGAAATCGTTGATCGTGCTCATCCCCTTCGATTTTGGTCAGAGTATAGGTCGGTAGAGGACATTTTTTAGCTTGAAGCACTTCTTGAAGTTGCGTTTTCGCATCTTTTAAATTGAGGGTCAATTGGGGATCGCTGAGGCGTGTTTGATACACGTGCAGAATGACTTGTTGACTCGCGGTGATGCCACCATCTAGAAATACTGCTGCAAAAATGGCTTCTAAGGCATCAGCGAGAATGGAGGCCCTTCTAAACCCTCCACTCTTTAATTCGCCCTGTCCTAAATAAAGGTAATTGCCCAATTCAAGGTCAACGGCAATCGTCGCTAGCATGTCACCTTTGACCAGGAATGCTCGAAGGCGACTCAGTTCACCCTCCGTGTTTTTTGGAAATTTTTGAAACAAAGCGTTAGCGATGACAAAACTCAAAATGGCATCCCCTAAAAACTCAAAGCGCTCATTATTTTTCGGTCCGACACTGCAATGGCTAAGGGCCTGTTTGAGATAAGTAGGATCCTTAAATTCATAACCTAAGTGTTGGTAAAGTCTATGAATTTGTTTATGCACTGATTTTAACCTCTTGGGATGTCGAAAAGTCAAAAAGCAGTCTCACATTGCCGAACAATGGCCTGGTGACTTGATAGGTGATGGATATTTTGAAACGATTTTCGCCGTCCGGCACGATGATGAGTTGATCGTAGGTGATGTAATCAATGCTATTGACATAAAGCTGGTTTATTAATTTGTTTTTAAATAGGGTGGCATTCGCCGCTGGATCTTGAGAAAAATCCGTGGCAGGTAGGCTGTTGAGTGATTTGATAGAACTGACGATCTCATAATACTGAAGATAGAGCGGGGTAGCCCTCATCACCACAATAGCTGCCATGATCACAATGGCCATGGTGAGTAGCATGCCAATGAACGTCATCCCTTCTGTTTTTTTTCTACCCATGGTTGATCTCCTCAATGGATAAAACGTCCAATTCTTGACCAGCGGATCATGTCGGTTTTGCCGTTCCAACTCATCCAGACGATAAATGCCTTGCCACGTAAAAAGGAATCGGAGACAAATCCCCAAAACCGGCTGTCCGCACTGTCATCTCGATTATCACCCATCATAAAATAACTGTTTTTAGGCACCGTTACCTTGAAGTCAACCGCTGGTATATCGGTACGCACAAAAATATCGTGCAGAACCCCACTTAAATTTTCATTATATTTAGCGACGGCCCTTCCTGAACTCTCATCAGTGGTATATTCAACAAAGGTTTGCTTCATGACATGGCCATTGATGGTGAGGACTTTGTTGTGATAGGAAATGACATCTCCAGGGACTCCAATGACACGTTTGATATAATCGAAAGAAGGGTCAGGAGGCCAGCGAAACACCGCAATTTCGCCGGTTTTTGGGTGGGCAATGGACATGATTTTCTTTTCCCAAACGGGGAGACGTATGCCATAAGAAAATTTATTGACCGCTAAAAAATCTCCGACCAAAAGGGTTGGCTCCAAAGAACCGGAAGGGATGCGGAAAGGCTCCATGAGGAACGAGCGAAGCAACAAGACAATAAAAAACACAGGGAAAAAAGATCTGGAATACTCAATGATGCGCCCTGGTTTTTGTGAAGGACTCCGTTTTTTAGCCCAAAAAAGGATATCCAACAGATAAATAACCCCACTCACAAACGACAAAACCACCAACCAAAATGCAAAATTCATGCGCAATCCTTATTTTTTCTTATCGGTCTGAAAAACAGCCATAAAGGCCTCTTGAGGGATCTCAACATGGCCTACCTGCTTCATGCGCTTTTTTCCAGCTTTTTGTTTTTCTAATAATTTACGTTTACGAGAGACGTCACCCCCATAGCATTTGGCAATGACATTCTTACGTAAGGCCTTGACTGTTTGCCTTGCGATGATGTGAGCACCAAGAGCTGCCTGAATGGCCACATCAAACATTTGTCGTGGGATCAATTCTCGCATTTTGTCGACGATGGCTTTACCGCGGTTATTGGCCGCTGTTCGATGCACAATGACGGATAGGGCGTCCACTCGTTCACTGTTGATAAGAATATCCATTTTGACCAAATCGGCTTCTTCAAATCGTAAAAAATTATAATCGAGTGAAGCATAGCCTCGGCTTAATGATTTTAATCGGTCAAAAAAATCGGATACGACTTCATTCATGGGTAAATCATAAGTCATGGAGACTTGACGACCACTGTAGGTCAAGTTCACTTGCACCCCACGCCGCTCCACACACAACGTGATCATGGGCCCAAGGTAGATTTGAGGCACGAGGATATTGGCGCGTACGATGGGTTCTAGCATTTGTTTGATGTGTTGAGGCGGTGGTAGTCGTGAGGGGTTATCGATGGTCTGGGTCTCGCCTTTGGTGGTGATGACCTGATAAATCACCGTGGGCGCTGTGGAAATGAGCTCGAGTTGATACTCACGCTCCAAACGCTCTTGAACAATTTCCATGTGCAACATGCCAAGAAAACCACATCGAAACCCAAAGCCTAACGCTTCAGAGGATTCGGGTTCATAAAAGAGAGAGGCATCGTTTAAGCTTAATTTGGCAAGAGCTTCTCGAAACGCTTCAAAATCATCAGAACTGATGGGGAATAGGCCTGCATAGACTTGGGGCTTGACCCGTTTAAAGCCTGGCAAAGCCGTCAGCGCTTGGTTTTTTTCAAGCGTTAAAGTATCACCCACCGGGGCGCCCTGAATTTCTTTGATGCCAGAGACCACATAACCGACTTCACCGGCTTGTAATTTATCAGAGGGGGTTCGTTTGGGCGTAAAAATGCCTACTTGACCCACTTCATAAGCGCGACCTGTCGACATCACTCGCATTTTATCCCCTTTGCGAATGCTGCCATTCATAATCCGAACCAAAGAAACAACCCCTAAATAGCTGTCAAACCAGGAGTCGATGATCAAGGCTTGGAGTGGGGCATCAAGTTCACCTCTGGGTGGGGGAATACGCTCTACCAGGGCTTCGAGGACATCTTCAACACCCAGCCCACTCTTGGCACTGACAAGAATGGCATTGTGTGCATTCAACCCAATGATATCCTCAATCTCCGTCATCACGCGTTCGGGTTCGGCCTGAGGTAAGTCGATTTTATTTAAGACGGGGACGACTTCTAAGGATTGATCAATGGCCGTGTAGCAAACGGCAACGGTTTGTGCTTCAACCCCTTGCGCGCAATCAACCACCAAAATGGCACCCTCACAGGCGGCCAATGAGCGCGAGACTTCATAGCTGAAATCCACATGCCCTGGCGTATCGATGAAATTGAGTAAGTAGGTAATCCCTGCACGACTTGTGTAATGAAGCGAGACACTCTGTGCCTTGATAGTGATGCCGCGCTCACGCTCGATATCCATCGAGTCAAGCACTTGAGCACTCATTTCTCGATCAGACAAGCCCCCACAACGCTGAATAAAGCGATCAGCCAAAGTGGATTTGCCATGGTCAATATGCGCAATAATGGAAAAATTTCGGATGTGAGATAAATTGCTCAACTCAAATGGCCATGTTGTAAATTGCCGTAGTTTAGCGTATTTCGCTTCATCCAGAAAGCGATTTGTCGAATCACCTGTGATTTTGGACTCTGGACAGAATTGCATGCAAAAAGACGCATGCAATTCTGTTTAAATAATTTTAGATCTGATGTGTTTTTGGACTTCAATGGGTTGATACAGTCAATTCATCTTATAAAAATATAATCACTTAGTGCTGGTAATGATCAAACCGAAATGGATAAATCTCAAATTTCTTGGACAGAAAGACGTGAGGCCCTTTTCATGTCTTTCTGCCCAGACTCCAGTGTGATTGCAAAATGATAAAAATAAAGAGATGATCAAAAATCGATTGGACCCTTTGTGTTTGAAGGATGATTTATGCGTCAATTTGCTACTCTCTTTGTTTCTCTGTTTCTGTTTGTTTATGCACCATGGTCTACGGCAGATGTGGCACTTGTCCATCGTCCAGCGGTTCAACAGTTCATTCACCAAATGGTACAACGTCATCACTTCGATAAAAGACAATTGGAAACGATCATGCGCGAAGCTGTTTACCAACCCCAAATCATCGAATCCATGGATAAACCGTTTGAGAAAAAAACATGGGATGTTTATAAAGACCTTTTTTTGACGCAAGCTCGCGTTGACGCGGGTCTTCAGTTTTGGCGTGAGAATCAAAAGACGCTTGAAAGGGCAGAACATGAGTTTGGTGTGCCCGCAAGCATCATTGTGGCCATCATTGGCGTTGAAACGTTATATGGCAAGCATCAAGGGACTTATCGCGTGTTGGATGCGCTGACCACCCTCGCGTTTTACTATCCAAAGCGATCGCCTTATTTCACCAAAGAACTGGGGGAATATTTATTGCTTTGTCGAGAACAAGGGGTGCGTGCTGATCTCTATCTAGGATCTTATGCCGGAGCCATGGGTAAACCACAATTTATGCCGAGCAGTTATCGATTTTTTGCCTTAGATTATGCAGGGCATGGCAAGCGAGATCTGATGAACGATGATAGAGATGTGATAGGCAGTGTGGCCAATTACTTTCATCGACATGGTTGGACCATGGGCATGAATGTGGCACAACCCGCAAATGTTCGGGGTGGGCAGATTAAAAAATTAGTCACCAACAGCAAAACACCAAATTATACGCTTCAGTCGTTACTTTCTGCAGGCGTGAGCCCCGTTTCTCTACCCGTACATCCCCCCAAAAAAGTAGGCTTGATAGAACTTGAGACGCGAAAGGGCCAAGAATATTGGCTGGCCTATCCCAATTTTTATGTGATCACTCGTTATAATACTAGCCCGCAATATGCCTTGGTTGTGTATTTGTTCTCACAACGTTTAACCCGTCAAAAAAGCAGGATATTGATGTGACGACATGTTTTATTTTTCCGAAACAGCTCGATGATGAGCAATGGCTTAGCCTGCGGTTGGACGCTAACGGTCAAGTAGATGCGCCCTTATCCGAGCGTTCTGTCAGTGAGCTGCATGCTTTGCAAGTCAATGCCCGGACCATGATGGTTCTCTCAACATCACACGCGGGGTTGCATGTTTTGGAGTTACCTTGGCTTGGTGAGCGTAAGGCAAGAGCCGTTATTCCTTATGCTTTAGAAGAACAGCTCGCACAACCGGTTGAAACCCTGCATTTTGCCTTCGATAAACAACACCACTAGAATCATGGATAAGGCGTTTTAATACCCTGCATCTGCATTTTGACCTCATCACGTTGGATTGGTTTTCATTGCATGAACATGAAACATGTGTGACCGAGACGGATCTTTTGGTGTATGACGACTCGCTAAAAGGGGCTTTGAGTGGGGAGCTTGCAACCTTTTATTTAAGCCAACAGCAAACAGCGTCGCGCCCCACCATGGTGTTTCCGGACAGTCTGTCTTCATTGAAGCCATCACATGTCACCTCAATCGACCACTCGTTCTTCGTATGGATGGCCCAACGATTATTGGTCACACATCCTATGAATCTTTGCCAGGGACTACTGCAGCATGATACGCGTCAAAAGACGTGTCAAAATTGGTATAAAGCATTGCTCATTTTGATGTGTGTGTGGGTTGTAAGTGATCTTTTTTTGAAGGGGTTTTATGTCAAAGCGTTGAAGGCAGAGACGGCAACGTATGATCAAAAAATAGCTCAGATTTATCGTGAGTTTTTTCCTAAAGCCACGCGGATTCTAAGCCCTAGGTTTCGTATCGAGCAATTGATGAAGGGGAATCCATCGGGATCATTAGTTCTGTGGACTTTGCTCGATCACTTGGGAAGTGCTTATTTGAAGATCCCCTTTAAAATAGAACAAATGCGTTTTCAAAATCAAAAAATGTCGGTCACCCTTCTCAGCAAAGATTTTTCGGCCTTGGAAAAGTTACAAAAACGACTAGAACAGGCCTCGGTTACTGTGTCTCAATCTCAGGCCTCATCACAGAAAAATCAAGTGATTGCAACGTTGGAGTTAAGCTTGTGAAAACCTATTGGGATCAATTAAACGAGCGAGAGCGATGGGCCTTGGGCATAGGGGTGGTGATCACCGTACTTTATGTGTTTTATTTATGGATCTATGCCCCATTAACTCGTGCGGTGGCTTATCAACAGCAGCAGCTTTTGATTAAACAAGAAACGTTGATCTGGATGCAAAAGGCACGCTTACAATTTCAACCAAAAAAGGTCGTGAAAACGGTATCAAGCAGTCAGTTGCTGACCATTCTTGCTATCCAGTTGAACGCCACTTCTTTTAAATCTTATGCGTATCAACTACAGCAAACCGGATCGCACGATATTCAGTTGAGTTTCGACAAGGTGCCTTATAACGAGTTTTTGCTTTGGTTGCACAAGCTTTCTGAAACCTACGCGGTCACTATCAAGCAAATGACCATTCAAGGTGCAAATGCCCCAGGGCTTGTGAAATTGTTGGTGGTCTTGGCCACTACTCACTGATTCCACTTTGCACACTTCCCCATGTTTTGATATCAGCATTCTGTTTCACATCGGGCGGCAACTCATCGAGCGCTTGAAGGGCTGCTTTTAAGTTTGGATAGGTGCCATACAATCCCTTATACGATGTTTTGCCATCTTGAAGGATTTTGACCTCTGCAGTGCGTTCTTGTTTAGGCGCTTTGTAGAGTTTCCCTGCCACGGCGGATGGTTTTTCATCATCAGCCACCTGAATCGTGTAATTTTGAGCGTTCTGGTTTTTTACCCAGTCTCTGTCAAGATTTTGATGGGGCGTGGGTGGATGTTGTGTGAGCACAGGATGGTTGTCAGGCAGGGTGATGGGTTGATCCTGTTCAGACATCGTATAAGGCGCGCTTTGAAAGCCTGTGGCGTATGACCATTGAGGCCCGTAGAGATAAGCCTCGTTTACGGTTGGTGGCGGTGGGCTATCTGTGACACAAGAAGCTAGACATGAGGACCACAGGATTAAGTTGATGAGCTTTGTTATTTTTAACATGGTTTTACTCCTAGTCTATATTTTATCTTATCTGCAGAAATGAAAAAAACTTTAGGACGGGTTGCTTGTTTCAACTGCTTTTTCTAGGTTAAAGTATTGAGTTTCGAGGAAAGAGTTATGTGGACGCATCGTCGATCAGGTCAAACCAACCAACGTGGTGGGGAAGATCATCGCTCGCCTTATGAGCGTGATAGAACACGGGTCATTCATTGTCCGTCTTTTCGACGCCTTCAACGTAAAACGCAAATTTTAGGCACCGATGAGGGTGATTTTCATCGAACTCGCTTGACCCATTCGCTAGAGGTGTCCTCGATCGGTACGAGTATTGTACGTAACTTGAAAGGCAACTCGCTCAAACAAGGGTTATCCTCCTTATTACCGTGTGATGATCTCATCATGACTGTGTGCCTGCTGCATGATATAGGCCATCCCCCCTTTGGCCATGGGGGCGAAGTGGCCCTGAATTATAACATGCGGGATCATGGGGGGTTTGAGGGCAATGCTCAAACGTTGCGGTTATTGACCAAAATCGAAGGAAGTTATGGCGCTTTTGGGCTTGATTTAACACGTCGTGCTTTGTTAGGGATCCTCAAATATCCTGTGCCTTGGGACCGGGTGGTTGCAACCGCACAGCCTGAAGTTCATGACTCCCTCAGTAAAACGATTCGAATCAATGATTGGTTGCCACCGAAAGCTTATTTTAATTGTGAGCAGCCAGAAATAGATTGGCTCCTATCACCTTTTCCAGCATCCGACCGCGAGTTGTTTCAATCCTTAAAAGTGGCTCCTCAAAACAACCACCATGGAAAAGCTGCGTTTCATAGCTTTGATTGCTCTATCATGGATATTGCGGATGATATCGCTTATGGCGTGCATGATTTGGAAGATGCCATTCATTTGAATTTGATCACTCGTCAACAATTAGATGTGGCCTCTTTTCGGCAGCTGCTATTAGATTCACCTTTGAAAGCCCATCAAGATAAATTATTAGATTCGCTCTTCCATGAAGCCTTACATGAGCGTAAGCAAGCCATAGGAGAAATGGTGAATTATTTCATCACAGCAACTCAACTTCAGGAAACAGATGCTTCTTATGAAAACAATTTACTCAAATATAATATCGTGTTGTTGCCAGAAGCCAAGGCCTTGTTAGATTATTTAACACAGGCTATTTATGATTTCGTGATTGACTCACAAGAGGCGCGTACTTTTGAGTATGGTGGGCAAATGGTGGTTTTAAGACTGTTCGAAGCCTTAAGCTCTAATCCTGCCAGTTTGTTAGATTTGAAGAATCGTCAGTTATTTCAAGAGGCTGAAAATAAACAGGCTGCTCTTCGAGTGGTTTGTGACACCATTGCTAATATGACGGATGAGTACGCTTATCGATTGCATGAGCGATTGTTTGGATTTAACACCCGAACCATTTTTGAACGGTTGTGAGTGGCGTCCCCAAGGGGGTTCGAACCCCTGTTACCGCCGTGAAAGGGCAGTGTCCTAGGCCTCTAGACGATGGGGACCTGGACTGATTTTTAGAGCTTTAGAATAAGCGACCACCATTGACGCAGATCTGTCGATGGTGGAGCTAGGCGGGATCGAACCGCCGACCTCTTGCATGCCATGCAAGCGCTCTCCCAGCATTGACGCAGATCTGTCGATGGTGGAGCTAGGCGGGATCGAACGGCCGACCTCTTGCATGCCATGCAAGCGTCCTCCCAGCTGAGCTATAGCCCCAAAAAAGAGAGTCGAAGTGTAAGGGAGACCCTCTTTAACTGTCAAGTTATTTTTGGAATAAGTTAGGTTTATCGACCACCGTGACCATGGCCATGACCTGCGCCACCGTGTGATGGAGCCGAAGGTGCATGTCCATGTCCTGCGTGCCCACCACCAAAAAAGCCTCCGGCTGCTGGGCGTCCATGTCCTGCACCGATTGAGCCTGCTGGATGTCCATGAACGACGCCACCACCGACAGGGCCTGCTGGATGTCCATGAACGACGCCACCACCGACAGGGCCTGCTGGATGTCCATGTACAACACCACCGCGACCAAAAGCGGGTCTATTCCACCAACCTTGGCTATAATAGTTAGGTCCCCAGAAGCCACCATACCAAGGGGCGGCAACTCTAGCGGCTGGTCCGCCGACGTAAGTCGTAGTCCAAGGGCGAGGAGGAGATGCAATGGCCACAAGAATACTAATCGCTAGAGCGACTGCAAGGATCGTCAAAATAATGGGTAAAATCGGGAACACTGAAACAGTAGCGGTTGCTGCTGCGGCACCGAATAGTGCTTTGGTGGTGACTGTGGTCGCGGCAACAGCCGTCGTTTTAGCGCTAAGCGCAAGCATTACCCCACCAGCAGCAACTGAAGCTGCGGCAAAGGCTGCAAGACATTTGAGATAAAAAGAAGGGTTAGATTGCTTGGCAGCGGCATGTTCTATGGCTACTGAGGGTTGAGAATGGCGTTTTGGTACATTAATGCGACTCATCGTATCAGTTCCTTATTTAAAGATAGCTTGCAAAAAAGCAATGGATTGTAATTAATTTTTACATATTATGCAAGCATTGGCGTCATGAAATGATAAAATATGAACCACCTTCTTGTGAATAACTTCCTTCCTTATTCCCTTCTCCCCAGACATGTGCTTCAGATCTTCGAGTCTAGTACACATGGAGAGCCGTACGTTGGTGTAGCTTTACTATGAACGCGCTTAGCTCCTTGGCGATAGGCCCTAAGGATATCAATTCGTTCAGTGCACTTTTATAATGTTCATTGATCATCTGCGCCAATTGCACTTCGGGGTAAAGGGTCGCAAAGGTGATTTTTTGATTGGCTTTATCCGATGATCGCCCCTTACCCAATCGCCCGCTTCTATCGAATGCATCCAAATGGTCGTCTTGCATTTGAAAAACGAGGCCCAAATGACTTGCGAAGTGTTGCAGCGCTTGAGTTTCTTCCGAAGAAGGATTGCCTGCTAAAAGGACCATTTGGATGCACGCAGAAATGAGTTTTCCTGTTTTTAGGGCATGAATGGAACGACATTGTGCCTCAGTGGTTTCAGGCTTGCTGAGTTCTGTCAAATCAAGGCTTTGTCCACTGATCATGCCCGAGGGCCCGCTGGCATGAATCAATGCTTGCGTGATCGCTAGCACCTGTGCGGGACTGTGGGACTTGGGAAGTTGTGCCAGCAGCACATCAATGGCCATAATTTGCAATGCGTCACCTGCCAAAATGGCCGTAGCTTCATCAAAAGCTCGGTGACAACTGGGTTTTCCTCGGCGCATATCATCGTTATCCATAGCAGGAAGATCGTCGTGAATAAGGGAATAGGCATGAGTCAATTCAATGGCTGCAGCGATGGCATCCAAATTTTCTGGTGGGACGTTGATGAGTTGTCCGCACAAATAAACAAGTACCGGACGCAACCGTTTTCCGCCAGGAAAAAGGGAGTAGATGATGGCCTTTTTGATGCGCTCGGCAGGTATGTCTGTCTGCTCTACCAACTGCTCTAAGATCTTTTCATGTCTTGATACCATGGTTTGGATAAGACTACTCGTCATGTTCTTTCTCACTAATGTCTTCGTTTGGAGCGGTTTTAGTCAGGGTTAGGATTTCTATTTTTTGTTCAGCGGCAGTTAAAACATCTTGGCAAAGACGCGCAATCGATATGCCTTTTTCAAATTGGTCTAAAGCATCTTCCAGGGATAAATCCCCTCGTTCTAACTGCACAACAATCTGCTTCAGCTCGGTCATTGATTTCTCAAAGTGTATGGGTTTGGGTTTGGTCATCGTTTTTCCTAAACATGATGTTGAGTTGATGAAATGTGATAATGTACTCAACCATGAACCCATAATCAATGAAGAGTGTGAAGTGAAGACCAAAACTAGTTTTATTTGTCAGCAATGTGCCGCTGTTTTCTCCCAGTGGGCCGGGCTTTGTACCCAATGTGGTGCTTGGAATGCCATTAGTGAAGAAAATGTTCTTCCTGTGAGCACACGGACACGAGGGCAATATGCGAATCAACGGTCAAGCGTGACCTTGATTGAAGACGTTATATTGTCTTCCGTTGATCGGATGGATTCTGGATTGTCTGAATTAAATCGCGTGCTGGGGGGCGGGTTGGTCGATGGATCTGTGGTGTTGATTGGGGGCGATCCCGGGATTGGTAAATCCACTTTGTTGCTCCAAACGCTGGCGCATATGTCGCTATCCAAAACAACCTTGTATGTGACGGGCGAGGAATCGTTACAACAGGTGGCCATGCGAGCTAAGCGATTGCAAGTGCCAACTTCAGGACTTCGATTGTTGGCAGAAACTCAAGTGGAAGCGATCCTTCAACAAGCTCAGAAAGAAAAACCAAATATCATCGTGATTGATTCTGTGCAAACCATGTATACTGAGACGGTCAATTCAGCGCCTGGTGGCGTCAGTCAAGTCCGTGAGTCAGCCGCTCTTTTGGTGAGTTTTGCAAAAACCACAGATACGGCAATCTTCCTGGTGGGACATGTGACCAAAGATGGCGCGTTAGCAGGGCCTCGAGTGTTAGAGCATATGGTGGATTGTGTGTTGTATTTTGAAGGACAAAGCGACAGCCGTTTTCGTGTCATTCGAGCGATTAAAAATCGATATGGGGCGGTGAATGAATTAGGGGTGTTTGCCATGACGGATAGGGGGCTAAAAGAGGTATCGAATCCATCCGCCATTTTTTTATCGCGACAACCTGAGCCTACGCCTGGAAGTGCTGTGATGGTGACTTGGGAAGGGTCCAGGCCCATGTTGGTTGAAGTGCAAGCCTTGGTGGATGATGCTTCAGGATCTCAATCAAGACGAGTGACCGCCGGTCTTGAACCGCATCGCTTGGCTATTTTATTGGCTGTATTACACCGTCATGGAGGGATTGCAACTGCCGATCAAGATGTCTTTATTAATGTGGTGGGGGGCGTTAAAGTCAGTGAAACAGGGAGTGATCTAGCGTTGTTGGCGGCTGTTGTTTCTAGTCTACGTAATCGCATATTTCCAAGCGACACCATCATTTTTGGGGAAGTTGGATTGGCTGGTGAAATAAGACCCGTGCAGAGTGGTCAGGAGCGCTTGAAGGAAGCAGTGAAGCACGGATTTAAACGAGCCATTGTGCCCTTCGCGAATGCACCAAAACAGGACCAGGGGATTGAGGTTCTGGCGGTGAAACATTTGCAGGAGATGTTAGCTGTATTTTAGTGAGTATAAAGCAAATCTAGCCCATTACCTGTATCGCTACTAGTGACTTGAATACTGAAGTATTTGTTGAGCAAATACTTTAGGGTTAAGACATTGCTGTCGTTTTGAAGGATGCCCATGTTGTAACTTAAGTAAATATTTTTGGACAATGATTTACCTACGACCACTGAGGTATTGTTACCTGTTTGCAGGGATCCTTGGTTGGGAGCGTTGTTGTTTTTGATGTTGAGATCAACGCCTAAAGTTTGTTTTAACTGAGTTAAAAGTTGCAAGCCCTTCGCGCCAGAGCCAAGATTCATTGATGAAATGGCCGAGATCAGCAGTTGTCCCCCGGATTGGCTTGCAAGATTGGCCGGTACTCCAAGTAGGAGTAAAGATAAAATATCTGCTTGAGACAGGCTTCTGGGGATGGAAAACAAAGTAATTTTATGTGCATTTAAGTGTCCGGTTAACTCAATACCCACGGTCGTTTGGGCTCCTACGTCGAGGGGATCTATGTTTTTGGCGCTAAAGTCGAGCACTTTCTCTGACGCACTCCCATTCTTATGAGTGTTGTTTATTCGACGAATGGCACGAATATGAAAGGACGGGTTATCGATGGCATCGTCATTGTAAACCAGTTGCCCTTGTTCAACGATTAATTTTTGGCCATATGCTCGATACGTTCCATGGCGTAGGGTCAACTCTCCGCTAGTACTCATCTGGGTGTTAGGCGCTTGTGTCATGTGGATAGTTCCATCCAGAAATGCTTTTAATCCCTTCGTTACCAGTCGAACATGAGCTCCTGCAATCAATTGGACATTCAAGGTGATATTGAAAGGGTTGGCAATGGATTTGTCTTTTGAAATAAACACGGCATCCTCAGATAAAGTCACAGTGTTGCTGAAAGAGATCGGTTTCAAAAGCGCTTTGGGCACCAAGATGGTGCCGGTGATGTCAAACGCATTGGGTTTAAAACGAAGCGTCAATTGGGGGGAGAGCAGAAAAGAGTATTCGTTTGAAGGCACAAAGGGAAAATCACCCCCGGCTAGATCCAATTGGCCCGTCAAAGTAGGTGCGAATTCACCTTGTCCTTTGAAGGCAAGAGGATGCTGATTGGTCATGAGCGAACCCAGGACTTGCCAATGATTCTTTTCAGTATGTAGTTTGGCTATTAGGGGACCTAGAATGAGTCCTGGTGTAGGTAGGGTTAATTTGGGAAGGCTCAAGGAAATATCCCCCTTCACGATGGGTTTTGCCAGCAAGCTGTTTGCCGTTAATTTCATGTGTAGTTGGGCCTCGATGGGCGATTTTATTTCCGTGGATCCTTGAATCAAAATCTGAGGCAAAGTACCGTTTACCGTGATGTGTCCTTTTTGGCTATGGATGATGGTTGTGGAGGAAGGATGCCATTGTGCGTCCTGCCAGTCGATGTGGGTCTCTAATATCGTACCTTGTTTCAGGGAACCTTTAAGCTCTAATGAATCGACGTTGAGTTGAAACGGGAGTGGAAGGGATATCCTCTGAACATGAGTAGGATCTTTGAGTCGCACTTGCAATTGACGAGCGGAACCATGGGTTAATGTGAACTCTCGTTTCAAGAGGGTGACCAGCGCCCATTCAAAATGACCTTGGGTGAGTTTGACTTGTAGCTTATTGTTATCATAGCTAAGCTCCTCGAAGTTCAGGTGGTCTACCCATCGGCCGCTCAAATGACGGAACTGTATTTTGCCAGGGATGAACCTATTCGCCAGGTAAATACTTGTATAAAATCCTTGAGTAGTTGTGAGCAAAAAGATCAGGAAACTGACTGTTAAGACCAGGAAGAGGGTGAGTCGAAAGATAAGTCGTTTCAAAGATCAGTCCCCATCATGACGACAAGCTTCGGTGATTGTCCCGTTTGGCGTCCCATCTGTTGATTAACAGCCTGTGCCACGGCAACTTTGATGGGGCCAACGGGAGATACCCACATCACTCCGACGCCAGCGTCGTATTTATAAGTGGAAACTTGAGGATTATAGACCTTTCCACTGTCAAAGAAACCTAAGGCATACCATTTGTTGAATGTCTCTTTTTGTAACTCAGCACCCGCATAACTGATCACTCTGCCAGGGCCTACTTCATTGAAATTATATCCCCGTAAGTTCGTGGCGCCTCCTAACAATTGTGCCAGTGACAGTGGGATTTGATAGATATTGTGGATGTTAGTGGTTCCCTGAATCGTGTGAAAATACAGCCTGGTTCTTATCGGATCAATGGTTAAGGCGGCTTTGGCATCAAGGGTCAATTGTCCCATGGTGATGTCTGAGAACAAAGCTTTATTGGCCACAAGCCCCATGATAGACACGTTAAAACCAGAAGGCGAAAATTGAGGATCAGAGGTGTGATTCCAACTGAAAAGGGCTTTAGGATAGAACAGGGATTCTTCCATAGGATTTTGACCATAATAGGAATATCTGTCATGTAGGGCGTTGAGAGAGAGAATGCGTTGATGAGTGGTTAGCACGTGTTGTTGAGCCAGAGAAAGGAGTTCTGAAGTACTATGACCTGCATTGTAGTCCAAATTAGTGATTCCGCCATTGATGCCATAATTATCCACCACAGGGTTCTTGCCGGGGATAAGATACTGGGCTTGTAAGGCGTTCTCTTCAAAAGATCCCTGCAAAATCGCATTGAATTTATGACCAGAGCGATTCACAGGAATGACATGCAATTCTGCGAGTCCCCTTGGCCCTGTGTCTGTCCCATAACCAGCCCCCAGCGAGTAGGTCACGCGTTTGCTTGGTTTTAAATCAATATCAACGGGAACCTGTGTGTCGTTGTTGATCTTGGGTTTGACCTTGACTGTTTTGAAATAGCCACTGGCGGCTAAATTGGAATTGAGCTCGTCTAGCTGTTCTTCTGAATAAGGTTGCCCCCATTGGAAGGGCACAAATCGATGGAGTAATTTGGGTGATAGATAGGTCGGATGAAAACGGATTTGTCCGAAATAGAATTGGGGGCCTGTGTCAAAAATGAGGTGAATAGAGGCGCTGTTTTGTTGCTCATCAATCCATAGGATTGATTTTTTAAAGGTGGCATGCAAGTAGCCTAACTGTGTGTAGTGTTTCGAGCAATCGTGGGTTTAAGCGGCCTTCTCCGATCAATTCGGCCTTAAAATGCGTGATGATGGTTTGTGGGCCTTTTGAGATCTGAAAGGTGATGTTTCCTTTTGAGCGCCTTACTTCCACTTGAGGATTGAATAGTCCATAAGGGCTCATCGCTTGCTTGATTTGGTTTCGTAAGGTGATGTCTTGCTCATTCATTATCGATTTGGCTTGATATAACTCGCTGAGGCGTCGTTGAACATTCTGTAACACATCGCGATCAATGCCCTTGATTTGAATTTCAGTAGGTTGTACGTGAGCGATTAGTGGATAGATGCAGAGGAGAAGCGAAATCCGCCATTTAAGGTGTTTTAACATGGTTGTTCTGTCATATCCAATGCTTTTAGCCGGTAGATGAGATCGAGCGCTTCTCGAGGAGATAAGTCATCGACATTCAGATTTGCCAAAGGATGTAATAAGGGTGAAAGGGTAGCGGGAGTAGGTTGGTAGGTGATGGGTTGTGCTTGGGTTTGTTGTAGATGAAGGGTTGCTTGCTTTAAGACTTCTTCTGGGATTCCAGCAAGGGCTGCAACCTCTAGGCCATAACTTCGGGAAGCGGGGCCTTCTTCGACTTGATATAGAAATACGATGCCTTGAGAGCCAAGCGCTGCTTGTAAATGGACATTACGAATGGAGGGGCAAGTTTCAGGTAGGGCCGTCAACTCAAAATAATGCGTTGAGAATAAGGTATAAGCTTGGATCGTATTGGCAAGATATGAACAACAGGCATAGGCTAAGGCCATCCCATCATGGGTGCTTGTTCCTCGACCAATTTCATCGATGAGGACTAAGCTTTGAGCGGTGGCTTGTCTTAAAATATGCGCAGTTTCAGACATTTCCACCATAAAAGTAGAACGACCTCTGGCCAGATCATCACTGGCACCAATGCGCGTAAATATTTTGTCGATGGGACCTATGCGCGCAGACGCAGCGGGGACAAAGCTGCCGATATGGGCAAGTAGAATGATCACTGCATTTTGACGCATGTAGGTAGACTTTCCCCCCATGTTGGGTCCTGTGATCAATAAGAGGTGACGAGATGGTTCTAAGTGTAGGTCATTGGGAATGAATCGTTCTTTTAACACATCTTCAATCACCGGATGTCGGCCAAGGGCGATGTCAATGCCTGGTTCTGAAACTAAGTCTGGGCATTGCCAATTTAAAGCGTGGGCACGTTGGGCCAGAGTATTTAAAACATCGATTTGGCTGAAGGCATCGGCCATAAGCCTGAGCTCTTCCATAGATTGTTGCACTTCTTCGAGCACGTTGTCATAAAGCCACTTTTCACGCGCCAAGGCTTTGACTTGGGCCGTTAATACACGTTCCTCGAAAGCTTTTAATTCTTCAGTGATATAGCGTTCAACGTTTTTTAAAGTTTGCAATCGACGATAATTTGGAGGGACTTTTTCTGCTTGCGCATGAGATAGTTCAATGTAATACCCATGTACCCGATTGAATCCAAATTTTAATGAGGATAATCCCGAACGTTTTTTTTCTTCAGCTTCAAGGGTGAGCAATTGGTCTGTTGCATTTTCGCTGAGCTCTCGAAGGTCATCTAAAATCTCATCAAAAAGCGGTGCAATGACGCCACCGTCACGGATTAGGGTAGGGGGATTGTCATTGAACGCACTCAATAGTAACTCGTGTAGATGAGGCAATGGGGTTAAATGTTGGTTTATGGCTTGGATCAAGGAGGATTGATTTTGACTCAAAGCCTCCGCACATACGGGGAGTAATCCTAAAGTTTGTCTCAAATGAATCAAATCTCTTGGGCGAGCTGACTTTAAAGCGATACGGGTGGTGATCCGTTGCACATCTGCTACCTGAGAGAGTAGGGTGTGGAGCGGTGTCATTTGTTGCTTTTCGAGGATCTCTCGGATCGCAAGAAAACGATCATGTAGAACCCCATGGTCTCGAAGGGGTCGACCTAACCAACGTTTGAGAAGACGACCTCCCATGGCACATGCTGTGTGGTCTAAAATAGCCAATAAACTATGGTTACGACCCCCCTCTGTGTTTTCAAATAATTCTAAATGTCTCTGAGTTGCAGCATCCAATTCTAGAACTTCATGACCGTGTTCGAGGGTAAGGCTTGTTAAATGAGGAAGTGCTTGACGTTGTGTGGTTTGCAAATAAGCCAATAAAGCGCCTGCGGCCTGGTGGGCCAATGGGTAATCATGCTCTCCAAAAGCTTTTAAGTCACGGGTTTTGAATTGTTCACGGAGCAAATTTTGCGCTCTTTTTAAATCAAAATCCCAGGAAGGTCGGATTTTAACGATGGGGTCACTGTGAAAGGAGGTTTGAGGAAAGTGCTCTGCCAGTAATATTTCAGCGGGTTGTAAGCGCCGAATTTCGGAGATGAGTCTCGCCTCGTCTTGAACTTGTAATAAATGAAAACGACCTCCACTCAAATCAACCCACGCAAGACCAAACTGTGGGTTTTGTGAGGAAATGGCTAGTAATAAGCTGTCGCGTTTGGCATCGAGCAGGGCTTCATCAGTGATCGTGCCGGGCGTGATGATGCGGGTGACTTCTCGGTCAACAGGCCCTTTGCTGGTAGCGGGATCACCAATTTGCTCACACATAGCGACTGATTCCCCTTTTTTTAACAATCGCGCTAGGTAGTTTTCAACAGCATGGTAGGGGACCCCCGCCATAGGAATTGGACGACCTGCGGACGACCCGCGATGGGTTAAGGTGATATCTAATAGGTGAGCGGCTTTTTTCGCATCGTCATAAAATAATTCATAGAAATCGCCCATGCGATAGAGTAAAAGCATCTCCGGATGTTGGGATTTGATGCGTAAGTACTGCTGCATCATTGGTGTGTGATGTTCAGGCATGATGTTAACTGTTGTGAAATGTGCCATGATTCTAGCAAGGATCTCAAGATATGTCAGTTATGAGAAAAAAAATAGAGTTAACTCCTTCACAATATGTGGAATTTTGTTAGACTAGTCATGGTTTAAAACACAACGAGGGAGAAAAGTATGAAACAGATCGCATCATGGGTGATGGTAAGCATCATGGCTGTCCTATTGACGGCTTGCGGTTCAGAAGCGCCAAAACAACCTGCAGCACCATCAGAAGCTCAAACTGCAACACAACCAGCAGCTCAGCCTGAAGTACAACCTGCAGTGCAACCGGCAGCTCCTGCTGGCGAAGCTCCTGCTGGTGAAGCTCCTGCTCCTCAATAAGCATTATCTTCGAATACAACCCCGTATGTGTTTGTATGGGGTTTGTACGGGGAGTGATTTGGATGTCTGGTGAATCCATCGATGTGGTCATCACCTGGGTAGATGGTGAAGACCAAGTGCATGCTAAGAAATTAGCTCAGTGTTTAGCCGCTATGGGGATCAAACGCCCTGAAGCAGCGGCGCCTACTCGTTTTAATCAATGTGGTGAAATCGATTACTGTGTGCGTTCTATCGCACGGTTTGCTCCCTGGGTACGTACAATTTATATTGTCACCGATGAGCAGATCCCTAAAGATAGGGATCAATGGGCCAAAACCTCTTTCGGCAAAAAAATAAAACTGATTGACCATCGAGATATTTTTCGTGGGTTTGAGGAGCATTTACCTACCTTTAATAGTTTGACCATTGAAAGTATGTTATGGCGTATCAAAGGGTTATCAGAACGGTTTATCTATTTTAATGATGATTGTTTCTTGATACGTCCTGTCACTCCCCTGGATTTTTTTCAGGAGGGGAAATGTGTTCTTCGAGGAACCTGGAAAACTCAGTCTGAACAAAAGAGGTGGGAGGTGTTCAAACGAGGGTTTGAGCGCGCTTTTAAAATCACAATCCCTCTCAAAAACATTGATTTCTTTCGCGCATTGCAGGAGCGCACGGCTCGATTGGCTGGATGGGGTACTCGCTACTTTCACCTGCCTCATGAGCCAATCCCCTTGAAAAAAAAGTCCTTTGATGATTATTTTCAAACATATCCTGAGATTCTCTCTCAAAATTTAAAATATCGCTTTCGTTCTGATCAACAATATTCGATAGTGGCGTTGATGGCACATTTGGCATTGAAACAACACCTAGTGGTGTTAGATAGGCGAATGGGTTCAGTGACTGTTAACGGGGCTTGTCATTCGCCCCATAAAATTGAGCGGCGTTTGGTAAAAGCCGAACGGAATAAGAACGTGGCATTTGTTTGTATGCAAAGTATGGATGCGGCTTTAGGTCCTACACAAGAGAACATGTTTGAATGGTTAGAACTTAGGATCGGGAGCGAAATAGGAGACTCACATGGCCATTGCCATCTTAGCGACAGGTGATGAAATCATTCAGGGGGACACCTTAAATACCAATGGTCATGTCATTGCCCACATGATCCTTACCTTGAATTTAAGGTAAAGTGTGCAAAAGAAGCGGTGGACTTTGTGAAAGGGATTATAGAGCCTCTCATTGCACCTCATCAATCCATTGCATCAAGGCATAACACAAGGCTTGGGTGCCTTCTCGTTTGATGGCTGAAATGGCGAAAACTTTGTCAGTCCATTGTAATCCATCGATGATTCTTTGTAGAGTCTCTTGCCTCGTTGTTTCATCGAGAATCATGTCTATTTTATTCAAGACAAGCCAGCGGGGTTTGTTTAATAATTCTGGATCATAAGCGGCCAGCTCATTGATAATGACTTTTGCTGACAGAACAGGATCACTTTCATCCAGAGGAGCTACGTCAATGACGTGCAACAGGACAGCCGTGCGAGACAAATGCCTTAGGAATCGATGACCTAGACCTGCACCGGTGGAAGCACCCTCGATAAGACCGGGAATATCAGCCATTACGAAGCTTTTGTCCGTCGCCACACTGACGACTCCAAGACCTGGGTGTAGGGTGGTGAAGGGATAATCAGCTACTTTGGGTTTGGCACTGGATACTGCTCGAATCAGGGTTGATTTCCCGGCATTGGGCAAGCCAAGCAATCCAACATCGGCTAAAACACGAAGTTCTAAGCGAACATGGCGATTCTCACCAAGTGATCCTTGGGAGGTCTGTCGTGGGGCGCGATTGATGCTGCTTTTGTAGCGCGTGTTGCCTAGGCCGTGAAAGCCGCCTTGGGCTATCAACACAGGAAGCCCTTCTTGATGAATATCGGCTAATAATTCGCCAGTATCAATGTCGAAAGCCAGTGTTCCGATAGGCACGCGAATCGTCAGATCGTCGCCCCTTTTCCCCGTACAATTCGACCCCATCCCACATTGCCCGTTTTGGGCTTTGTAATGACGAATAAACCGAAAATCGACCAGGGTATTGAGACCACTGTCAGCTAGGAGATAGACACAGCCGCCATCGCCGCCGTCTCCGCCGTCAGGCCCACCACGCGGGATGAATTTTTCGCGTCGAAAACTGAGGCAACCATGACCGCCATTACCTGCGTCTATTTTAATGTACGCTTCATCGACAAATGTCATAGTTTAGGCGCTGTGCATGAATAAGTTATACTTGTTCAGAAACAGCAGGGGAAATGACAACAAACTGTCGTTGTTTTGGTCCCTTGGTAATGAACTTCACAATCCCCGCCATCAGCGCAAATAAGGTGTGATCTCGGCCTAAGCCCACACCCTCGCCTGGATGGAAACGCGTACCTCGTTGTCGAACGATGATTTCGCCAGCTTGAACCAATTGACCCCCATAGCGTTTCACGCCAAGGAATTTAGGATTGGAATCGCGACCATTACGAGTACTGCCGCCTGCTTTTTTATGTGCCATAACGAGCTCCGCTTACTGAGTGATTGCAGTGATTCTTACTTGCGTGTAATTTTGTCGATGGCCCATTTGTTTCATGTGGTGCTTACGACGACGAAATTTGATGATCTTGATTTTTTTATGACGACCTTGCTCAAGTACTTCAGCCTTGACCATTGCTTTCGCAATGAAAGGGGTACCACAGACAATCGTATCACCATCGACCAACATCAGAATTTCTAAAAATTCTACAGTGCTGCCTACTTCGACAGCGAGTTGTTCTAACTTGAGGACATCGCCTTCTTTCACGCGGTATTGCTTACCGCCGGTTTTTATGACCGCATACATAATTTTCTCCAACTCGCCTTTATAAAGTGCCACATTCTATTAAATATCAGCGATGACTTCAAGTTGATTTGAATTTATTGTAGAATACGCCTCCCTTGCAGGATGTTTTTGTTTAACATTCGTGCAAATCATACATCGCTTGGTCGCAAGGTGATGTGAATTTTTTTTTTGGAGATCATGAAATGTCATCAATTCTTTTAGAAGCTGAAACAAGATTAGACAAGGGGAAAGGTGCGAGCCGCCGCCTACGTCGTTTTGATAATAAAATTCCGGCCATTTTATATGGTGGCGATAAACCCTCTCAAATGCTTCACCTTGTTCACAACAAAGTGATGAAAGCGCTTGACGCCGAAAGTATCTATTCTAGTGTTTTTGAGATGAGTATCGATGGAAAAGCGGAACGAGTGATTCTCAAAGCTTTACAACGGCATCCTTATAAACCTTTGATTTTACATATGGATTTGCAGCGTGTTTCTGCCAAAGATGTTTTGGTTCGAATGGTTCCCTTGCATTTTATCAACGAAGAGGAATCTCTGGGTGTGAAAGAGGGTGGTATGGTCAACCACACCATGGTACAAGTTGAAGTTCGTTGCCAAGCCCAATATTTACCTGAATATATCGAAGTAGATCTCGCTCCATTGGTGATTGATGAAGTGATCCATCTGTCGAACCTCAAATTGCCAAAGGGTGTCCATTTGGCGCTTGATCCAACGATCGGGGGTCATGATCACCCTGTGGTGAGTATTCATGTGAACAAAGCGGGCTTGATTGAGGAAGCGGCCGAAGCTTCCGAGGCCGAAGCAGCTGCGGAAGCCGCAGCTGAGGCTTCTCAGGCGGCTGGTTTGTCGACGCGGTATCGAGTCATCATCAGGTAGTGTTTCGCGTTGATAAAAAAATGCATGGAGAAGTGGGGCAGTTAGACTTCAACGGCCTGTCATGCAAGATGTTGCGACCATTGGTTTTTATGAATCACAATGGCACATCTGTTTGCGAATTGTCTCGGTTTTATGCCTTTAAGCCGGATGAACTGCTGGTGGCTCATGATGACTTGGATTTATCAGTTGGGCGTATCAAGCTTAAAACCGGAGGTGGTCATGGGGGGCATAATGGCTTGCGTGATTTGATCCAACAATTGGGTCATTCTGATTTTCATCGTTTACGGATAGGCATAGGCCACCCAGGCCATAAAGATTTGGTATTGAATTACGTGCTGTCCAAACCATCATCTCTTGATAGGCAATTGATTGATGATGCTCTCTCTCGGGGGATGGCGATTCTTCCCATGCTTTTAGCGGGCGATGTGATGAAAGCGATGAGCCAACTGAATGGTGAATGATTTTTGTTAATGATTAGGATCGGGAGAGCTCATGGGATTTAAATGTGGAATTGTAGGGTTACCTAATGTAGGGAAATCCACGCTTTTTAATACGCTGACGAAAGCAGGAATTGCTGCGGCCAATTATCCTTTTTGCACTATTGAGCCTAACGTGGGGATGGTTTCCGTGCCTGATCCGCGGTTAGATTGTTTAAGTGAGATAGTCCATCCTCAGCAAACGTTGCCAGCCGTGATGCAATTTGTAGATATTGCGGGGTTGGTGAAGGGGGCTGCAAGTGGCGAGGGCTTGGGAAACAAATTTTTAGCAAATATTCGTGAAACAGATGCCATCGCACATGTTGTGCGTTGTTTTGAGCATTCGGATGTGATTCATGTGGCAGGGCGTGTTGATCCCATTCATGACATCGAAGTAGTGAATACGGAGTTGGCATTAGCTGATCTGGATACCGTCGAAAAGGCTTTGCATAAAGCTAGTAAATTAGGAAGGGCAGGTCAAAAAGAAGCGCTTTTTGAGCAAAAAACGTTAGAAAAAGTCAAGGTTCATTTAGATCAAGGTCATCCTGTGCGGACGATGGATTTATTGGAAGATGAATTTTTGGTGATCCGCCGTTTGTTTTTGTTGACCGCAAAACCCGTGCTTTATGTCGCGAATGTGGACGACGATGGCTATGAGAACAATCCTTTGTTAGATAAAGTCGTGCAATTGGCTTCAAGCGAGGGCGCTCAAGTGCTGCCATTATGTGCAGCGACCGAATCTGAGTTAGTCGCTATGGAGGAAGATGAGCGGGCTGAGTTTATGAAGGATCTGGGGCTTGTAGAGCCTGGGTTACATCGAGTGATTCGTGCAGGGTATGATTTATTGGGCCTGCAAACGTATTTTACAGCGGGTGTAAAAGAGGTGAGGGCATGGACTGTGCGGCGCGGCGCCACAGCTCCGGAAGCCGCAGGTGTGATTCACACAGACTTTGAAAAGGGTTTTATTCGTGCGGAAGTCATATCCTATGAAGCATTCATCACCTATCTTGGAGAAAGTGGTGCTAAAGAGGCTGGTAAATTGCGTCTTGAGGGCAAAGAATATGTGGTGTGTGATGGAGATGTGATGCATTTTCGGTTTAATGTTTAGTCATGAACCTGACAGAAGAGGAAGTCTCAATAGATGTTTTTTGCTTCCGAGATGCATTCGGCAAGCTTGATATACCTTGTCCGTTAACTCATAATTTCGCTTCCGATCCTAACTTGGTGATCGATACTCCCCACTGGCGCAGGGAGGACAAGAACTTGCAGGCGACTCCAATTCAAATACCATCCCCTCACTTTTTTCTTCTACATCAACCCCCAGCATCGGGCGAAAGAAAGCTTGCTTAGGTACAGATTTTTTTGAGAAATAAGCGTCAGGTGGTAATTCGATTCCAAAGCTTAGTAAGACTTGGAAAATGAGCGCTTCGGACTGACTTTTTGGGTTAGATTCTGTGTGATATCCAGAACCGATGCTGAGTTCAGTTATTTTATTAATTAATCTTTTTCTAGCATATCCCAAGGCCTCGCGCCGAAGTTCATGCTGCTCTATGGTGTCTGTGGGTCGAAAGAATTCGGCTATTTTTTCACAGAAGTGTGAATCATTCCGTAAGATAGGACAGCAAGAATCGAGCTCTTTTTTATGACGTTCAATAGCCATATCATAAAGGGCATAACCGCAGTCGTCATGCGTCGGAGCGTCTGTTTTATTGGTAAATCCTCTCCAACCTAAATCATAAGAAAACAGCTCGTGCGTTTCTAGCTCAAACATTGCTGCACGATTAAGTAATCGGCGATTCATCATTGATCTCTGAATACAATCGCCTATGCGTAGCGTTCGGTTTACATAAATAGACAACTTCAAATCAATGGATAGGTCACCAAATTTCAGGGGAAATCCAAGATCCAGATTGGGAAGTTGGTTGATTTCCACCCCAGCATCACGTGTGATGTTTGTCTTTGCGTACTTTATTTTTCTTTCATCCATAGTGATGCCGGGGAACAAGCCACTTCTCACCCTGTTGATAAATTCGGTTTGAATCGTATAATGAATAGCGTCTTTTCGACAATGCGCGCGCAAAATCGGGTGTTTTTGACTAGATCTTTCTGCGCGCACTGTCGAAAAGACGCTATTCATTATGAATGGGCAGGTTCTTGCCCTACTAGGATTCGGCGCTTCTGCTTGGCAAGTTGCTCC
>JAPLRK010000046.1 GCA_026399195.1 Legionellales bacterium | reverse complement strand
GTACGCCTTCGCAGTGCCTCCATACATCTTCGCCATGATCGTCGTGATCGCCGCCGTCAACGTCGTCTTACCATGGTCAACGTGACCAATCGTTCCTACGTTTACGTGTGGTTTCTTACGCTCAAATTTTTCCTTCGCCATCGGAAAATCTCCCCGTCTGATTAAGTTAACTTTTTTATTTGGTGCCCACAGCTGGACTCGAACCAGCGACCTCTTCCTTACCAAGGAAGTGCTCTACCGCCTGAGCTATGTGGGCTGCAAGCGCCAAGCTCATAGGCCCCAACTGTTCAAGTATGGAGCGGGTGGTGGGAATCGAACCCACGCAGTCAGCTTGGAAGGCTGAGGTTCTACCATTGAACTACACCCGCTTGGCTCTGAACCCTTTTGTGAGGCAATAAAATATGCAATACCTCTATGTCTGGTGGAGGGGGAAGGATTCGAACCTTCGAAGGCAGAGCCGTCAGATTTACAGTCTGATCCCTTTGACCGCTCGGGAACCCCTCCAAAAAGATCGCCATTTTCTTTCATGGTGCATGTAAAGTCAATAGAAGACCGAGAAATTACATAAAAGAAACCTTGACGCTATTCGTCATTTTGTAGATCATCCCTTGCTTTTTTGTTGATATCTTATTTATGAAACCATTTCTAGAGCGCATCATCATATTAAGGGACTATATCCTAACCCATCTTCCGCCTGATTCACGATCAGAGTCGACGTTGCATTTTGTCCCAAAAAATGACGAAGCTGTTTTGAGGATACAGCGATTTTTTCGCGATTCACAACTGAAAAAATCCATGCTGCACAATCGTTTTGAGTGCTATACCTCATGGGGTGATCCTAGCGATACATTGTCAAAGGCGATGTTTGATCGTCATCAAGCCGAGGCAATGCCTTGGGAACCATCAGCCTCAAAAAATCCCGCTGTAAAAGTTCAAACAATGTATCATCGTATTGATCAAGACATCCCATTATTTCAAGAGTTGCTGGATAAATTTTGCATTTCATCGGGTCAAAAAAGACTTTATCAAATGATTCCTATCAGCCCCTTAAAGACCATTCCGATCGATAGGTTATTGGCAAGTCAACCTCGGTCTTCTGTTGTTCAATGGGCCTCTTTGCAAAAATCTGTAACACCACAGTCAATGAGGTTACTTCTTCTCTCAGGCATCACCAAAAGATCTGGAGATATTCAGAATTTCGTTAGATCACTGGGTATCGTGGCCACGCCTTGGGAGGTTGCCCTAGAGGTCACACAACCTAAGATCTATCCTCACAAGCCCCCTGCGCCATCACATCAGAGCATTTCTAAAGTCACTTATGACAAATTATCGGCTATTGCGCACAGTCCACGTCATTCAACCAGGGCAATGGCCGCTTGCTTGCAAAGAATGTTAGCCGCACATCATGGGCTCACTGAAGATGCGATGAAGCGTGTTGAGCGAATGCTTGGTCTCAATCATACCTTTTTTGAGCATCACTATGCCCGATATGCCTTTTGTGTGTCTGTGATAGTTCATGAAATCAGCTTGGCTCTGATATTGCGCACAAATGCTGACATGATAAAAGACGAATACAGGCAGTTTATGGAGGAATCATACACAACCTTGATGGGAGCTCTCCAGTTAAAAACCGAAGACATAAGCGCCATGCAATTTGTTGCAGCACCGGCCCTGTCTGGGACACATGCTTATGCAATGGCCCTATACTTGTCGCAGTCCATCTCGTCATATCTCCCAAAAGTAGGTGTTGCGCCTCCTTTTTATTATGAACATGAAAAGATCACATCGAACATGACCTCTTCATTAGACGATGCCCATATGATAGTGACTTCTGCAGGGCCCATCGTTTATTCAGATGGCCATGTGTCGCCAGGTGTGGATATCAATCGTTTGATCAAACGTCATGTGAAGGCAAAACCGCTGACCATCATCATGGATGCCAGCACCGCTTTGTATAAAAATCTTTCTTTAACGGCTGAATCTGTGGCCATGATCCGCTCAGGACGCTTGTCTCTTTTGATGTATGAGAGCCGTCAAAAATTTGGACTTATTCATACAGATCAAGCACAGTATGGCAGGCTTTTTGGGCTTTGTTCAAGGGAACAGTACCCCGAAATGCTGTTGGAGGCCTTTGCTCGCGATGTGGAAGATGATTTTTTGAGGCATCCTGATCTACGAATAGGCGCTTTCATCAGCACGACCTGTCATGACTGGTTAGAGATCATCAAAAGGAATCATTTTGTGAATGGCGCCTTATTACGAAATGCCTTGCTTGAAAATGAGCTCGTTGATCAAAAAATAATGAAACATGAGCTGATGCAGACCGATATGAATGAATTGTACTTTTCAACAACCGCATCACATGCCTCGCTACCTGGTATCGAGAAACGACATAGCTTTGGGCATTTTTCCACAACGGTTAGCGAAATGGATCATAGTTATAGAATATCAGCCAATGCTTCAGATCCCATAGATACCTTAATACACACGGCTTTGCTTTATCTGACTTATCCAAGGTCATGGATTCTTTTTGAATGGATCATGCAACAGGAATTTGTCAGAGTAGCAGGTCCCATGTCACTTGAAGATCAAATTTTCATATTAGCGAGTCAAAATGCAATGATCTGGTATTCATGCTCTTTGACAGCAATAAAGAAAGATAATCCCACCGAATTATTCGTCATCATGACCCATTTACTGAGTCAGTGCTCTCTTTTAAAGAGTCGACCTAGTTATATTTTGGTTGAACAATTCTTAATAAAATGTCGCGCTGAAGTGACCAAGCAATTTGCACCAGCCCACAAGGGTCATTTTTTTGCAACGCTCCAAGTTTTGCATGCCTTATCCTATAAGCTAACGTCTCCATTAGCAGCGGCATTATCTGAACATCCTGAGGTTTGCAAAACCATTCATGACTTAGCTTTGAAAAACCCGCGAAAAGCATTGGGAACGGCATGGAAGATGGCCATAGAAAATGCACTCAGGGTCATAAGCCCGCAGTCATTTGAAAACATATTGTTTCAAGCCACGTCAAGCGCCTGTCTTAAAGATCAAGTGATCTCACACCATCAAGATAGACTTGATTTTAGTTTAAATACGCTTACAGCCAGACCATGGTCTGATATCAAAGAAATCTTGGCGGCAATTCCTGCCGAAGTGAAACAATTGGATTGTCGGTGGAATGGGTTTGCTGCGGTCTCACCAGAAGGGCTTCTTGAGCTCACCGCTGTTGTGCCGCACACGGTCACACATATCGCTTGGATGGATGATTTCCAGATGAGTGGATATCTCAGAAAGCTTCTGGAGGAGGGTGAACAAGCACACGCCTTGCTGTTGTTTCTAAAACACGACGGTGATCTTACTATTTTTGATATGGATCAGAACCAAACCCTGCTTGCCAGAGCTGAAAATAATAATAATTACGGGGTATTTACAAATTATTTTAATCGAGAGTCTGACGCATGCTTAATACAGTTCATCAAAGCAAAGAACGAATTTCAAGCATTGAGCAAAATACAGAGCAGGGGGTTGAATGCTAATCATAGCCTGTTTGGCAAATCTTTGATGGAGTGGCTAAAATTTTATCATTTAGAATCTCTTCAGCGTGTTCTTGTGCAGGAATACGTGATGACCTTGTTGGCATCTAGCGAAGAGGAGGCACGTGCTTATTTTATGACAGAGCAGGCTATTTTTCCAGATGAAGGTGAGTTTGATAAATTAGTGAAAGAATATAGACTTCGGGTCCTTCTGGCCAGAAACACAGAAGGTGACACCATATTACATCGACAGGCTCCAGACGACGCTCAATTTGTGCCCATTTTAAAAACACTCCAAGCTGATTTTTCCTTAGAATTATCTTCGATTCTCAACGAAGAAGACGCCAAAGGAAGGTCCATACTCTACCTTGCCGCATCGAATCCTAAATCGTTAGCAGCTGTTTTAGCGGCTTATCAAAATGAATTTGACCGTACCCTTGCTGTGCGGGAAGCCATGGCCATAGCCCCCAATGGAGAGAGCTTGCTTCATGTCGCGGTGATTGAACCTGAGTGCTTGGAAATACTTAAAACCTATTATCGATTTCAATACAGAGACACCTTTTATAAAAATAGCCTCGGTGTTCGACCCATTGATATGGCTCTGTTAAGGCCTAAGTCCTTACGGATGTTATTAACCACCCCGCCTTATTTTCGTCTTCTTGAGGATCTTTGTGAAGAAACGGACGATGGCGAAAGCATAATAAAACGTGCTCTGGCATACCCTGAGTCTCTGAAGGTGATTTTTGCGATTGGTTACGCTCTCCGTGAACGACTTGATTTGCAAATGATTCGTAGGGAGGACAGTCAAGGGAACACCCTACTGCATCATGCTGTGTCACATCCTGCGGCTTGGCTTGTGATCATGGCTCAATATGAAGGCGACCTTCATGCGATCAACATGGATTTAGCGATGTGTAATCAAGCTGGGGTGAGTGTACAGAGCCTCGTTGAAGCTTTGACAGATTCTGGCGATCATCCGGCGCTCGCCGTGCAGAGAACTTTAAAACAAAAATTAATGAATTTCGTCCGTCGAAAAAGAGTTGAAGACAAGGATTTGTCATCTCACACCTCAGAGATCCCCTCATTTTTCAGGAAAGAGCCACCTCCGGATCGGGCCTCATCGATTTTTGACTTGTTAGATCACGTTAAAAAACTTTAAGGATTGCGCCAGTATCCTTCGATTCACATGCTAAATAAACTTCATGAGGTGGCCCTGACCCCATTGATTTGCTTGCTTCAATTAAAGGCTTAACCATGCTAAGCTCCCATAAATCGTTTGAGGGTCATATGATGTCTTCTTCTGAACCGATAATACAGGTTCTTACACCGGCGCCTTGCCTCGCTGACGATTCCATCTTGGACGAAGCCTATGCCTGGCTATGTAAACAACGGCGTAATCACGGCCACAATAATAGTATTTGGCATCTAAGGTATCACTGGGCGGACCTCAAGCCGAAAATACAGCAACAATTATTATCCGGCACCTACCAGCTGCAGCCCCTTCAAGCCTACTGCATCGAAGGTCAATTACTATCCAGCTGGGACGCCGCGGATTCGCTCGTCCTTAAAGCGCTTTGTTTGGTAATTCAACCATTATTTACAATTAAGGATTTCCCGAACTGTACACATCTAAAAGGTGGTGGCGGCGTCCATGGCGCCATCAGAAGGGTGAGTGAACACCTCGGATCGTATCAACAAATACTAAAAAGCGACGTTTATCATTATTACGAGTCAATAGACCATCAAATCGTAAATGATATGATCACCCCAATGATTGCCTGTCCAATCATTCGCGGGTTGATTGAACAATATTGCCAACGCGTCGAGATTCACAATGGGGAATACTTTCATCAAAAAATTGGGTTACCAAAAGGTTGTCCACTATCACCATTGATCGCAGCTCTTTACCTAAAACCGCTAGATGAAGCGATGGTGAAATATGGTTTTTATATTCGCTTCATGGATGATTGGTTGGTATTGGTTAAAACAAAACGACAATTGCGAAGGCTTATCAAGATAACCCACCGCTTATTGTCGAGTCTTAAAATTAAAATGCATCCGGATAAGACTTATTTTGGTGCGGTTAAGAAAGGGTTCGATTTTTTAGGGTTACACTTCGGTGAACCCGCCCGCATAGCAGAAGCTTGCATAAAAAATCACCGTGAAAAATCAGCTCTGCGTTACGCGCAAGGTGCTACGCAAAGTAGCATTGAGATGTATAAGAGACGGTGGGTGGCGTGGTGTGATGGTCTGAAGGCTTGCCTAGGTAGCCGGCAGATTCCTATACCTTGTTATACCGGGTGCGGATGGCGTGGAGCACAACCACACTAACTCCACCGGGTCCCAGCACCGTGCTATCGATGCGAAGCTAGCCCCTGCTCGCCAAGGTCCCTCCGCTTCCTTCAAAACCCACGCCCCCCCATCCTACCGACGCCTTCCATCCCGCCCACTACCCCCCCCTACCCCCGACCCAGGCCTCGTACGACCCGGCGCCCTACATCTTCACCCTCATCATCTAGCCCCTCCCCACGCAAATACTGGAACACCATCCTCTTATCCGCCTCCGGGACGACCCCGACCCACTTCC
>JAPLRK010000053.1 GCA_026399195.1 Legionellales bacterium | reverse complement strand
GTAATGCGAGACTATTCATTCCAACGTTATATTACATTTTCTTTTGAGTGTCCCGTGTTATTTTTATTATTTTAGATTTTAGTGAAAAGTCACGAAATTGTTGGTGGTTGTCAATAACGGGGTTGACCGAATACTTACCAACTTGCACCTAAAACCCTTTGTTTATTACGACTTTTTTATGTCCGGGAATTGCTGACAAAAGCATTAATACCTGTGATATGCCGGCCTAGTACCAGGGTGTGTACATTGTCGGTGCCCTCGTAAGTAAATACTGATTCTAAATTTAGCATATGCCGAATCACATGATATTCTAGGCTGATGCCATTGGCTCCTAGTAAATTCCGACAGGTGCGTGCGATCTTCAAGGCCTCTCGACAAGCATTGCCTTTGGCAAGCGAAATCATCACGGAGGTCTCTTGTTTCAGATCTTTTAAACGACCGATTTGTAGATGGATACATTGCGCCTTCACAATTTCAGTGTACATCTCAGCTAAGTCTTTTTGAATCAACTGAAAGGAAGCCAAGGGTTTGTCAAATTGCTTTCGCGCCAATAAATAATCACGAGTGATGTCAAAGCAGGCCATAGCAGCACCCATGGCACCCCAAGCAATCCCATATCTTGCCTGACTGAGGCAACCTAAGGCGGTACTTAATCCACGCTCTGTTCCCGGCAACAGATTGTCCTCTGGCACAAACACGTCTTCAAACTTAAGTTCACCTGTGATGGAGGCTCGCAACGACATTTTTAAAGTGATCTCATGACGGTCAAACCCTGGAAATTCTTTTTCAACGATGAACGCGCGGATCCCATGCTCCGTTTTTGCCCAAACGATCGCAATATCCGCAATCGTAGCATTGGTGATCCACATTTTTGACCCGTTTAATCGCCAACCACCCTCCACTTTTTTTGCATAAGTCCGCATACTGCCAGGATCGGATCCTGAATCAGGCTCGGTCAAACCAAAACATCCAATCAGATTCCCCTTCGCCATTTTAACTAAAAATCTTTTCTTTTGAGCCTCACTGCCATAATGAAAAATAGGATACATACACAATGAGTTCTGTACGGAAACAAAGCTTCTGAGCCCACTATCACCACGCTCTAGCTCTTGACAGACCAGTCCATAAGCGACATAAGAAGCTTCAGCACCACCATATTGTGAAGGCAAAGTTAATCCCAACAACCCAAGTTCAGCTGATTTTTTAATCAATTCACGCGGAAACGTGGCCTGTTCAAAGGCTTGTGTCATCAGCGGGAGAACCTCTGAACTCACAAAGCGCGAAACAGTGTCCCGAATCATGCGCTCGTCGTCTGTTAATTGCTCATCCAACAACAAGAGATCATCCACCTTTTGCCTCTCCTTCTATTACGCTTTTTCTAATAAACCTACCATCTCATCACCACCAACAGCCGGAGGAAAATAGGGGCCTTGACCATAGATACAACCCAATTGTTTTAGCGTTTTTAAGGTAGCTAAATCGATGATACCATCCGCATAAACAACCACGCCCATAGTCTCTGCAAGCTTAATGATACTTTTTACAATTTTCAATTTTTTTTCATCACCCATCATATTCATCATAAAAGATTGATCCATTTTAATTTCACTGATTGGAAAATTAACAAGATAAGTAAAAGAAGCATAACCACTACCAAAATCGCTAATGACAATTCTAACCCCCAAATCTGCAATTTTTTTAAGAACATTGACCGACTGAGTTTGATCCTCCAAACATACTTTCTCTGTCAACTCAATCTTCAAATAACTTGAATCAATCTTATGATCTTTCAACAAATGTTCAATCATCGTTGGCAATTCAAAATCCGAAATATCAAATAATGGGACAGTCACATATATTTTACGGTCAGACTGATGACATAAGGCAAGCTGGCTTAACGCCCGAGTTAACATCAAGTAAGTGAGCTTTTTCATCAAACTAGCATCTTCAAAAAGAGGGAGTAATTTATCAGCCGGCATCAAGCCATTTTTTCCATTTTCAGCGTGAATCACTGTTGTAAAACCGATGATGGTATTTTGTTTTAACTCAAGCTCAGGTTGGTACCAAATATCGAGGGTTTCATGGTCGATGGCATCACTCAAAACCTTGATTTTGAGATTTTCCTCCATCATGCTTGTCTCCATGCTCTCATCGTACACCGCATGAGAAAATCCTTCTTTCTCCGCATAAAACAATGCCGAACTCGCATGATGCATCACATCCATCTCATCCTCGCCTTCCGCGTAAAATGCAATACCTGCAGACGTGATGATCTGAATGCTGTTTCCATCTAGCATAAAATTGGCTGAGCTTGCCACAAGAATTTTGGTCACCAAATCTTCGAAATGATGCTCTTTCTTTAATCTTGGGAACAACATGGCAAACTCAGCACCCTGTAAGCGCGCCACCATATTCATACCCATATAAGCCTGCAATAAATAAGGCTCTAATAAGATGGATTTCAATTTTTCTGAAAATTGAATCAGTACATTATTGGCATTAAAATTGCCATACTTCACATTGATGTCTTTGAAGCTGTTGATGTGCATGATCATGAGCACCAAATCTTCCCCTTTATGGAGATATTCAACCCCTTGTTTTATTCTCTGCACTAACAGACGTTGATTAGGTAATTTCGTCAAATGATCGTGATTCGTTTCATATTGAAGTTTTAACTCCAAATCACTGCTCTTATTCACCCACTCACGTGTTCTATTTTCAATCATCAACTCCATCCTACTCACCATCTCATCACAAAACAATTGCCCCCAATAAACAAAAAGTAGTGGGGTTAAGTCTAGCGCCCATAAGGCTGGATTTGTTTTTTGTGCGTACAGAATGCCTGATATATCAATGAAACCAGTTTGTACATAAGAGGCCAAAATAGAAGCTATCAATAGACTCGTAATCGAGATGCCTAAGCCAAGATAGGCATATTTATTAACAGGCCCCTTCAAGAAAGAGGTGCGCAATGGAAAAATGTCTTTGATTTTCATATGAACAATCACTTGATGGTGAAGGTACACATCTTGTCGGCAGAAATTACAGAAACTTAAGCATGTCGAATAACATAAAGATTCAGCAATTTTGTAGATTGGGCTTTGACCCAACTACAAAACTGCTGATTTTTTTAAGGTCTAGCGGATCCATGAAAATTCATAAGCACAAATGCTTACAAATATCCGCATGCTGACACACGCAGCTCGGATTTACGCTCATTTCGTCAAACACTTGGGACGAAATGTCAAATCTTCCGTCGTTTAAACGACTTCGACTTCTTCAGCTTGTGGACCTTTTTGGCCTTGTCCTGCTTTAAACATCACAGCAGCACCTTCTTGCAAGGTTTTAAATCCTCCCCCTTGAATAGCGCTGAAATGAACAAAATAGTCTTTGCCGTTGCTTTCAATGAAACCAAAACCTTTGCCCTCATTAAACCATTTGACCGTACCACGTACTTTTTCTGACATTATTCCTGCTCCTTAGCATTGATAAACTTTTTATGACCCTAGGAAAAACAAACCCCAAAGTCATCTTGTTACTTTCTACGATCCCATCAGCGAAGCGAAACACGCCTTCGCCTATGCTACTCGATCAGCAAGTGGGAAACTAACAGTAATCTGGTCGGCAAACAAGTCATTGATTCATTTTGAAGCCATTTACTGCGTTAATCTGCGCGCAGAGTATATTTAACACTTTTTTTCCCCGAGCACCAGGTATTTTCATCCCGAGGACCGCCTCATGTCAATAGCAACAAAAGCAGTGTGTGCTCCACAACATCAAATCAACTCTTATAATCACACCCCTCATGAGGGCAAATGAGTTGCCGACCAGACCGTTTGGTTTCTTTTACAGATAGAATTGGCCATGCACACCGTGGACAAGACTTGTCGACGGGCTCATTCCACATTGCATAATCACATTTCGGAAAGGCCGCACATGAATAAAATATTTTCCCTTTCCGTGATTTACGTTTTAGGATCGAGGCCTCATGACAGATGGGGCATTGAACCAGAGTGTCCGCAGGCTTCTCAAGTGGTTCGATAAACTTACAATTTGGATAGCTGCTACAGCCAATAAAGCGGCCATAACGGCCCGTCTTAATGTGGAGTGCGCCCTGGCACTCAGGACAGGTTCGTCCTTCAACGACCTCAGGTGCTGACACCACACCAGGGGTACTTAAATCTTGCGTAAAATCACAATCAGGATAGGCCGTACAACCAATAAAGCGCCCCCTTTTTCCCAAACGGATCGCCAAAGGCTTTCCACATTTTGGGCAAGTCTCCTCAATCACCTTCGTGGTGACATCTTGACGGTTTACTTGCTCATCGATGAGATTGATTTGTTGTATGAAAGGCCGCCAGAAATCCTCTAATACAGGGATCCACTCTTTTTCACCCCGAGCCACAGCATCCAGAGTGTCCTCAAGACCGGCCGTGAATTTATAATCGACATATCGAGTAAAATAATCGGTTAAAAAATGGCTGACAATGCGTCCAACATCCGTCGGATAGAAGCGTTTTTTGTCCACAATGACATATTCGCGCTGTTGTAAGGTGTGAATGATCGAAGCATACGTTGAAGGTCGACCAATATCGAACTCTTCCAACGCCTTGACCAATGAAGCCTCAGAATAACGGGGAGGCGGTTCGGTGAAGTGCTGATTCGCTTGAATGTCCTGCAATGCTATCTTATCCCCAACTGTAAAGGTCGGTAAGAGCACAGCAGGCTTATCATCTTCTTTTGAATCATCAAGACCCTCTTCATAAACCGTCAAGAAGCCTGAAAAAACGATGGTTGAACCATTTGCGCGAAACATATTGCCTGTCCCACAGCTTAAATCGACGGCGACAGTATCAAGAAGTGCCTCAGCCATTTGTGAAGCGAGCGTTCGCTTCCAGATCAAACCGTATAATTTGAATTGATCCGGCGTCAGTGATCGCTCCACCATCTCAGGATGACGTTTGATAGAGGTGGGCCGAATGGCTTCGTGAGCCTCCTGCGCATTTTTAGATTTTGTTTTGAAGATTCGTTCTTTCTTAGGACAATTCTCAGCGCCATAACGCTCACAAATATACTCTCTAATCTCAAGTATGGCCTCTGCTGCCAGATGAACGGAGTCGGTTCGCATATAAGATATCAACCCCATCGTACCCGATCCGATATCAATCCCTTCGTATAATTGTTGGGCAACCATCATGGTTTTACGAGCAGTAAATCCTAGTTTCCGTGCGGCTTCTTGCTGCAGGGTTGAGGTAATAAACGGAGGAGAAGGATTGCGCTTACGCTGCTTATTTTCAATCTTATCGACAACCAAATACCCTTGAGCAAGCTTTAACAACTCCTCTTTGATTTTTGTCGCTTCTGGTTCTTTCGTCACCGTAAATTGCTGTAATTTATCGTGCTGAAAGTAGGTTAACCTCGCCTCAAAAGGCGTCGATTTTGATAGACATTGAGCCAAAAGCTGCCAATATTCTTTGGCCACAAATTTTTCTATTTCTTCCTCTCGTTCAACAATCAAACGCAAAGCAGGTGATTGAACCCTTCCCGCAGACAAACCACGCCTTATTTTTTTCCACAACAAAGGCGACAAATTGAAGCCCACCAAGTAATCCAATGCACGCCTGGCTTGCTGAGCATTGACAAGATCCATCGAAATTTGCCGAGGGTTGTTGATCGCTTCTTGAACTGCCGCTTTGGTGATTTCGTTGAAAAAAATTCGTTTGACCTCTTTCCCTTCCATCAACTTGCGCGATTTGAGCAACTCATAAACATGCCAAGAAATAGCCTCTCCTTCCCTATCCGGATCTGTTGCCAAAAGAAGCGTATCCACTTTTTTAATGGCCTTGGCAATCATTTCAATATGGCGAGCGTTTTTCTCCAACGGCGCATAGGTCATTGCAAAGTGATGCTCGGTATCCACAGAACCTGAATGGGGCGGCAAATCACGCACGTGTCCATAAGACGCAAGGACCATGTAATCGTCGCCTAAATATTTTTCAATGGTTTTACATTTCGCGGGGGACTCCACGATAACTAGGTACTTACTCATGAGCTAAACCTTTCCTATGTTGACTCAATGTAAAGATAACTCATCTTCCTTGTGATAAAGCACCAAATCAAGAAAAGCAAGTTGCTCAGGCTCCAAACTGCTGGCCAGTGTGTTTCGAATGGTCCATTTGGTTTCCTGCAAAGTCACAAAACGAGACTCAGAAAACAAGAGCTTATCCAAAATAAGCTCCATCACTTCAGTTGCAAGAATACCCCATGAAGCCACGCGCATAATGAATTGATAACTCGCTTTCGTCAATTTCATTTGTTCATGATGCGTAAATACTCGAATAGACCGACGCGAGGCCTGCTTCATAAAGGCCAGATCAGCAGGTTCTAATTGAACATCCCCGAGCTTCGACTGTTCATGCTTTGATGAGCTATGTTGTTCTTTCAACTGCGTTAACGTTTTTTCGAATAGATTCAACAACATCTCAAACAAATTATCTTTCATAACCATCGCCTCACAAATAGGGTCTTTGGACAAAAGGGCATAAAAAAGACCTCATGATCTTCCCTTGTCATGATCCCCTAGTACCTCGTCAACATTCAATGTTGGGGTCACTGTAGGTTGGGCCTTGGCCCAACAGGGTATGCTGTGCCACGACTTGTGTTGGGCCAAGGCCCAACCTACAACCTCACAATGGAATGTTGACGAGGCACTAGGGTGTTGTACACAAAACATAACCCCCAGGGACTGACTTGATCATCCCTTGTACTTCCAACAGGGCCAAATCACCCACCACAGCCTCAACCGATAAACCACTTCGCACCACGATTTTATCAACCGTGGTCACTTCAAAATCTATGCACTGTACTAGGTTTTGATTCTCGTGTGCAAGAGGGATGTTAGTGATCGTCCTTTCCTGCACTTTTGGTATTCCTAACTCATCTAACACCTCTTGACTCGTTGTGACTAGCGTGGCGCCTTGTTGCAACAAGTGAAGACACCCCCTTGCCACAGGATTATATATCGACCCAGGAAGAGCCAAAACATCTCGATTTTGCTCACACGCCAAACGAGCAGTGATCAAAGATCCGCTTCGAATTGCAGCCTCAACTACCAATGTGGCCAACGACAATCCACTTATTATACGATTTCTGCGTGGAAAATGTCCAGCAATAGGTGGACTTTTTAATGGAAGCTCACTCAACAGTATCCCATGTTCAACTATTTTTTCAGCCAATTGGACATGCTTCTTTGGGTAGATGACATCAATGCCCGTACCCATCACAGCGACGGTTCTCCCGTTGGCATCTAAACATCCCCAATGCGCTGCTGCATCAATACCAAGCGCCAGCCCACTGACGATGGTCATGTCTTTTTTGGCTAACTCAAAGGCAAAACGTCTCGCAGTCTCAGCACCCGTCATTGACGGTTTTCGACTCCCCACCATGGCAATGGTCGGAAACTCTAAACACGACCTATCCCCCATAGCATAAAGCACCGGTGGTGGATCAGGAATTTCCTTCAAAAGAGCGGGATAATCAACATCGGCCCACGTGAGAATGTGTTGATTTTTTTTATCTTCCCAACGCAAATCCGCCTCTATCTGCTGAAAATCAAAGGCACCGATGTTCCGAGCCATCACGGAAGGCACCCCAGCAAGCTCCATTTGTGAAGGCGTTAACAAGAATAACTCCTCCAAAGAAGGCCATCGCTTCAATAATTTGGCCACCGTACGGGGCCCCATCTGTTGGATACGATTCAATGCAAGAAAATATCGTTTGTTGTTCATGGATTGGTCACAGAATCAAAGCGTTTGATCACACGCGTAGATCGAACCACCAAACCAATACTCGTTCGTGAAAAGGTACGAAAGATCATCAACTCGCCGATGCGCTCTGCCGGTAAAGTAATACATTTCGATTCACAAGGCGGCTTTTTATCATACCGATAAGCACCATTATTAACCAACTTGGGCTTACTGTAGATACCTAACACATCGCCCGCTTGCACCCCAGCATCATTGCCTTTGTTTAATACTGCCACCAATCCAACGGCGCCTTGAGTGAAATCTCCCAGGAGGTCAATGATCAGACCATGTACCGGCACAGAAGGCGCTTTGGGCAGAAAAAACAAATCAAAATCAGGATGGTCATTAGGCATCACTCTGTCTTGAATTTTAACCCCTTGAACAAGATCGGTGATGAGGATAGTCGCAGGATCACCCGCACGAACAAGCTCCGCATAAGCGATCAGTGCCGCTTTATACCCCAAAAAACGCTTGGTAGCGGGATCGCGATAGGTGCCGCATGGACGATAAATGGCATAAGACAGCGTCACCCCTGACGGTAACTGAAAGACCTTAGGACACAAATTTTTCACATACACTTCATCCCCTTGCCCACCCAGCAGATGCTCTGTCGTAAATGCAATAACATAAGGAGCCTTGGCCAAGCTATTTTTGTCGATGATGAGCGATTTGTTAAGAAAGGGCTTGAGATCATTGAGAGGGATCGGAGGAATAGGCTCCTCTAATGGCGTCGTTCGCACAAAAGGGGACAACTTAACGGTGCCATTTGAGACCACTTTCAAGTAAGGTTGCTGATGATGATATCGCAACTCAAGAACCGCTCCGGCATAAAGTTGATTTGGGTTTTTGATGTGAGGATTAGCATGCCATAACGCTTTCCAATCCCAAGGTTGCACCAAATACCGCTGTGCAATCTCCCACAACGTATCCCCAGGCTGCACCACATAGCGAGCAGGTGCATTAGGTTGGAGCGTTAATGCATGACTGATGATGCCCCACAAAAGGCCTGACAATAAAATTAGGTATCGCATCAAACTATCCTTAAAGCTACGATGAGTGCATCTTGCGCCAGCACGCGATATTAGCGATAATAGCATGCATTTATTGATTTGAAACAGACTCAAATGGCTATTCGAAAGATTATTTATCTCCCCGATCCAAGACTTCGACAACCCACATCTGTTGTCAAAACCTTCGACAAAAAACTTCATGATCTTATCAAAGATATGTTTGACACCATGTATTTTGCCAAGGGTGTTGGACTTGCAGCACCCCAAATCGGCATCAGCCTAAGCCTATCTGTGGTTGATGTGTTGGGTGATAAAACAGAACAATTGGTCTTGGTGAACCCTAAAATCATAGCCTCTACAGGGCTGGTTGAATATCAAGAAGGCTGTTTATCAGTCCCTGGTGCCTATGATACTGTGATGCGCTCTGAAAAAGTGACCATTCAAGCACAAGATCGTTTTGGAAAGACTTTTGAGATGGAGGCCGAGGGCTTGTTGGGAGAATGTTTTCAACATGAAATTGATCATTTGAATGGTAAATTATTCATCGATCTTCTCTCCCCGATAAAACGGGCCATGGCTCGAAAAAAAGTCGATAAATTCAAACGCCAACAAGTACGCCAGACATGAACTCCCTTAAAGTAGTCTTTGCAGGAACCCCATCCTTTGGCCTACCGAGCTTAGAAGCCATCGCCTCATCGCATCATCAATTACAGGCCATCTATACTCAACCAGACCGCCCTTCAGGCCGAGGACGTCAATTACAAGCCTCTGCTGTCAAAGAATGGGCCTTAAATCATCACCTGCCCGTCCATCAACCCCTAAACTTCAAAAGCCCTGAAACCATCGACGAACTTGCAGCCATTGCCCCAGATATCATCGTCGTCATCGCTTATGGTTTGATTTTACCCACATCGGTCCTTGAGTTGCCCCGTTATGGGTGCATCAATGTTCACGCCTCGCTGCTCCCCCGTTGGAGAGGAGCGTCACCCATTCAGCAAGCGATATTACAAGGAGATGTTGAAACTGGGGTAACCCTCATGCAAATGGATAAAGGGCTTGATACCGGTGCACGATTGGCTGTTGCTCAATGCGACGTGGGTCGTAACACCGCATCAGAATTACAAACACGTTTGTCAGAACTGGCCATTGACCCATTGCTCGCAACCCTCAATGCCATCGCTGAAGGAAAAGCATTCCCTGAACCTCAAGATGAGCGCTTCGCCACCTATGCCCCTAAAATTCACAAAGATGAGGCCGAAATCAACTGGCACAAGCCTGCCATCGACATCGACCGGCAGATTAGAGCTTTCAACCCTTGGCCCATGGCCTATCTTCGAACGCCAGAAATCACCCTACGCATTCATCAAGCACACGTCACTAAAAATCAGAACACCTCGGCACCAGGAACCATTTTATCCATCGATAAAAAAGGAATCACCATAACTGCAGGTGTTGACGCAATCCTCATTGAACGGCTACAATTTCCAGGATCCAAAGCCATGTCAGTCGCCGATTGGCTCAATGGCAAACATGAGCAGTTGACCGTCCATTCGGTTTTACAATGAAAAACAATGAGCGCTTGCAAGCGCTACACATCCTCATCACCTTAGTCCAAAAAAACCGCCCTTTGTCACATCTCATGACGGTATCCCCCCCACTCTCACCTTTCAGCAAAGAGCTCTGTTTTGGCGTATGCCGGCATTACTTTAGAATGGAGGCTTTGGCCAATCGTCTGGTCAAAACAAAACCCAAAAGCATTGAAATATGGATTTGCTTGCTGATGGGACTTTATCAACTTCATATATTACACATACCAGATCATGCCGTGGTGCAAGAAACGGTGGCTTTGACAACGCTCATTAAAAAACCTTGGGCCAAAGGCTTAGTCAATGCCGTGTTACGGACTTATTGTCGAGAAAAAGAAGCTTTGTTAGCATCGATGGAGAGCGATGGGGTGTTTCAATATGGCCATCCTGAATGGTTGATGCGGCGTCTACAAAACGCATGGCCGGATGATTGGCAAAAGATCCTAACAGCCAATGATGCTCATCCGCCCATGAGCTTACGTGTCAATGCCCAGCATTTCACTGCCCCTCTTTATATAGAACGACTGCTAAAAGCCAATATAAGTGCATCCTGTCTCAAGCATGCGCCTAGTGCCATTCTATTAAAAACACCTTGCAATGTGCATGAATTACCCGGTTTTGCTGAAGGCGATGTGTCTGTGCAAGATGAGGCCGGCCAATTGGCCGTATCTCTGCTATCACTAAAGCCTGGGTTACGCGTGCTTGATGCGTGTACAGCTCCAGGTGGAAAATTATGCCACATCCTTGAAACAGAATCAGAACTTGCAACCTGTGTAGCATTAGATATTGACGCATCACGCCTAAATCGTGTCCAGGAAAATTTAACCCGAATCGGTTTACGAGCGGTGCTGCTCAACGGCGATGCCCTCAATCCAAAAACCTGGTGGGATGGTCTTTTGTTTGACCGCATTCTTCTTGATGCCCCCTGCTCTGCCACAGGCGTTATCAGGCGACACCCAGACATCAAGCGCTTAAGAACAGAAACTGAGATCCAAACCGTGGTAGAAACTCAACATAATTTACTACAGGCACTTTGGCCACTCCTCGCGCCAAATGGACTCATGGTGTATGCCACATGCTCCGTAATCCCCGAAGAAAATGAATTGCAAATCGCACGTTTTGTTGCCAGTCAACCTGACTGCCAGTGTGACATGCAAGAACAACCCTGGGGTCGTAATACCGGTCATGGTAGACAGATCTTACCCGGAGAGCATGGCATGGATGGCTTTTTTTATTGTCGTTTCAGAAAGTATGAATTATCCTAGGACTCATCACTATTAGGAGCCGCGCTTGAAGAGGATCTTAACGAGCTTATTTTTCTTCATCATCGCCTCCACCTCCATGGCGACAGAGCTCCAATCCGAGGTGGATCAACTGATCAATCAATTCGATCCATCCATCCATATGGGCATTGTTGTTGTCGATTTGAACACAAGCGAGACGCTCTATAAGCGGAACCCAAATGAGCTTTTTGTCCCTGCAAGCAACATGAAATTATTTTCTGATGCCGCAGCTTTACTCGCTCTAGGCCCGAACTACCAATTCAAAAGCCAACTATCAACCGATGCCACTTCGATTGAAAACGGGGTTCTTAATGGCTCACTTTATCTTCATTTTTCAGGCGACCCATCGTTCACACAAACTCATTTGAACACGCTCTTAGCACAACTACCCTTTTGGGGAATTCGCAAAATTTCAGGAGACGTCATCCTCATCAGTTCCAACAGCATTGCCGATCCTTATGCCCCAGGACGAATGGCTACAGACAATAATTACGGTTACGGTGCTCCCGTCACCCCTCTCGTGCTGGATGCAAATCGCCTCACGGTGACCGTCAATCCGAGCTATCGTGAGGGGGACCTAGCGACGTTAGAACTATCCTCTGAGCAGAGTGGATTACCCATCAACAATCAAGTCAAAACCGCAGAAAGCAAAACCACATGTCATGTTTCTTTTCAAACGGATCCCGAAAATCATGTCACCGTTAATGGCTGTATTGGCGTAGGACAATCGGCAGTTGTAGAAGAGATCTCCATCCGAAGTCCACTGCTATATATTCAAAATAGGATAAAAACAAGGCTTGCTTATTTGAACATCAAACTCAACGGACAAGTCCAGTTAGGCCATGCACCCACATCGTCTCTCCTGATGACCTCACACGCCTCAAAACCTATCACCCAACTCATGGCGGATACTTTAAAACCCTCAGATAATTTATATGCCGACAGTTTGTATTTACACACAGCCTCCCATTTGAATGGTGCCCCACTCAATTGGCCACAAGCCCAAACCGTCATCAAAACCTTTCTGGAACAACAAACAGGCGTCAATTTAGACAGCGCTGTTTTGATAGATGGATCAGGGCTATCACGAGAGGATAAACTGACCGCCCTGCAAACTGTTGGATTACTACGTTTTCTCTATGAAAGGTTCCCTCTCACCTACGAATATATCGCAGCCCTACCGATCGCTGGACAAGATGGTACCTTGCTGAAACGCTTTCGAAAACCTACGCAACAAGGATTATTGCGTGCCAAAACAGGCACCATGACAGGCATCATGAGCTTATCTGGGTATTTATACACAGCCAATTCACACACGCTGGCTTTTGCCATCTTCATTAATAAAACCCCCGGCTCAAAACCACATACAAGTTACCGCTCGTTAATAGATAACCTGTGTGATTTTTTCTTACAACAAAAACCAGACAATCGCCAAGTCGCCCACACCGAAACCCAAAATCCACGCATTGCCTTTCAACAACAACCCACCCAAGCGGATAATCTGCACAGAAAATACGCTAACTGGCGTCAATTAGAGTCTGCGGTCAAACAGGCTCTTAAAGGACAGGCGGTCACGGTGTTGTTCAGAGGGAATCAATTGGTGTTAAAGGACAATGGCACTGATCTCAATAAAACATGGTCCATTTTACAAACATTATCGAAAAAATACGTTTTTACCGTAGCCCTACAAAGCCGAACCCCCCCCTCAGGAGATCCAAGCAATTTCATATGACGTTGTAAAATAGCAAGTTCACGACGCATTTGCTTTAGCTCGTCTAGCAGCTCCATCACCAAAACCGCTCCCGGAGCATTCACCCCTAAGTCTTGTTGGATTCTACAGGCTGATTGGATACGGCTGAGGATGTGCTCATCTATCGAAGTCGTTGATGACAGGTGACACAAGCCCTGTTCTAAAAGCTCTAGCAGTGCTTCTTCTGAAATATCACATTTGATACAGACTTCCACAATGGATAGCGTGGTAGCCTCATCCAACAGCAATCCTTTGATGATGTTTTGGTCACTCATGATCAGATCCCCATTTTAGCACGTGGATTAAAAGACATCTCTTCAGCCATTTTTTGATACAACACCTTAGCTGACTCCGAGGTTGGCTGTGGAATCACAATTTTCAAAATCACCAATTGATCCCCCTTAGGCGTCCCTGATAATCCACGATGTTTTAACCGCAACGTTTGCCCCCCCTGCGAACCTGGAGGAATTTTTAAATCGACTTTCCCACCCAATGTTGGGACCTCCACGGTACACCCCAAAGCAGCCTCCCAAGGCGCTATGGGTAAGGTGAGATACACATCTTGCTTCATCACATCAAAGAGCGGATGTTTATCCACGTTAATGGTCAAATACAAGTCACCTGCAGAACCCCCTGAAAGCGACTTCTCGCCCTGACCTGCCAAACGTATTTTCTGCCCAGAAGTCACACCTGAAGGCACCTTCACTTTGATGACTGAAGATTCGCGTTGACCCTGTTGTGAGGGCATGCGAAGCTCCTTCACAATCCCGCGATAGGCTTCCTCTAAACTGATATGAATTGAGCCCTGATGATCAGCGCCCCCCCTAGGTTGTTGGCGAAAATGGGCCCCTCCTCCAAACAATGACTCAAAAAAATCATGTCCATATTGAGCGTTGAGGCTCTCCTCATCCCAGGCTGGTCTTTGGTGTTGAGATCCAGACTGTTGCCTCAATTGCCAATCGGCCGCATATTGGTCATAGGCTTGACGTTTTTTAGGATCTCTTAACACCTCATAAGCCTCGCCAACCTCTTTAAACTTTTCTTCAGCTTTTGGTTCTTTACTGATATCCGGATGATATTTACGAGCAAGCCTTCGATAAGCCAACTTGATATCTTTATCAGTGGCATCCCGACCCACGCCCATCACTTGATAATAATCTTTATAATCCATAGATAGTTCTCTTTTACAAAATGTCCAGTGTAGCTCATCTCAAATAGAACATCACGCTGGGGCGTTGCAGGCCACCTTGTAGCATAGATGATTTGATTGATCTATAATAGGCCGAAGCCACCTAATAAAGCCTGAGATATGAATAGCACCTTGATAGTAGATAATAAAACATTAATACGCATCCCGCTTTTCATTTCTCTCTTTTTTATTCTTTTTTTAGGACTTCCTGTCTTTGTTCTCAATCATTTTGAGATTGATTTTATCCGATCGAGGGAGCCTCAACTTTATCAGTATCTCTCACAATTACTTTTTCAGTGGTCTCTACTTTCTCTGGCCGCTGTGACCACCTTTCTCGCATTTGCACACTTTCGACTCACGCGCAACCTTTTAACCCTTGTCATTGGTCTCACCCTTCTGTCCTCGGGCATCTTATTTGCACTTCATCCGATATTCCTCCTTCATCCCTTTAACATAGATCCTGAATCCCTACAGGCCGTTTCCTGGCTCATGATTCATGGCATCAGCGGACTTATTCTTTTGGCCGGACTTCTCTATATCAACCCTGAAAAAATGTCGATCCTTGTCCTTTCTATCCTCTGGGGAATCATAGCACCAGCGACACTCATCCTGTTTCACCCCCAATGGCAAAGTAAACTATCTTATGAAATCATTGACCTATTAGTTTACACATCTGTTCTTTTCATTCTTTCCCAAAAAATCTTCAAAAAACAACAAGATTTATTCACTATGTGTGTATTTTACATGTCCCTCATACAAATCGCCATTGCCCTTGATCTCGGATATATCTCTCATCAAAATATGTTCAACCTTGCTTCTTGCCTCCAATTAACTTTATATTTCATTCCCTTGACATATTTTCTTTTGTACTACGTTTTTTCCTACGCCGCCCTTTTAGAACATAAAAAAAACGCGGACTCCCATCAAGACAGGTTATCCTACTTAGCCACGCATGATATGATGACCAATTTATACAACCGTCGAGAATTCGAAAATATACTAAGCAGAACCATTGCAAATCACGAGCGGTCAAAAACATCTTTCGCGCTATTTTTGATTGACTTAGATAATTTCAAGGACATCAATGATGCTTTAGGCCACCCGCAAGGCGATGAGTATCTAAAGCTGTTTGCGCAGCAACTGACTCACCTGACACGTCAAGGCGATTTCATCTCACGCCATGGCGGCGATGAATTCACCGTGATCATGAGCTCACTTGAATCCCCTGCATCTGCTCGAAAATTAGCGAACCGAATCCTCAACGGGATCAAGATCTCCTATACCCTACGTAAAACCTTAAAACCCCTCACCTTGAGCATTGGAATATCCATTTATCCGGGTTCCGGCAAAAATTCAGAAGCACTCCTCAAACACGCTGATATTGCGATGTATCATGCTAAAAAATTAGGCAAAAACACCTTTCAAGTTTATACCAAAAAATTAAGCGTTGAGGCTTTAACCACGAGTTAAGGATTGGGAGCGAAATAACTTCCTGTTTTTGCATCAAATCCTAAGTTTTATGGTCTATATTTTAAGAGTGACTGTTCGCCTTAGGAGCGTTGAGAATGAAAAACATGAATAGAATAATGATATTCACATTATTTTCCACACATTTGGCATGGGCTGATTGCGATCTCACCCATTTTCGCTGGGATTGCGACATCCCATTAAAAATCAGGCCATCTCACCACGCTACGGCCCTAGTATACTGCGGCAATGACTTTGGCTACGTCACCAAACGTCAATACGATATCATGGCCAATTATCAACGTGCCGACGTTAACATGATTTTGACAGTCAATGGGGAATATGTGACCAGCCCTTGCGTTCCTGGCAGGCGATGAGGGATTACAAGATGGACCAAAGCATATATAATCAAATTTTTTGACGGTATCCGCCCGTATGCATGCTTTAGACATTCATCAATTACATAAAACCTATGCCAATGGCGTTGAAGCCTTGAAGGGTATTGATTTAACCGTTAAAAAGGGTGATTTTTTTGCTTTACTCGGCGCCAATGGCGCGGGGAAATCTACCACCATTGGGGTCATCACCACCCTTCTCACCAAGTCTTCTGGCAGTATTAGCATTCATGGTTTTGACTTGGACAAGCAGCCTCAACGGGCCAAAGCCTGTCTCGGTTTGGTACCCCAAGAAATTAACCTCAACATTTTTGAAACCTGCGAACAAACCCTTCTCAATCAAGCGGGATATTATGGCATCATGCGGCGTCAAGCGTTGCCTTATGCCGAGTCCCTGTTAGCCCAGTTGGGATTATATGATAAACGCCGCTCGATTGTGCGCCATTTGTCAGGTGGCATGAAACGTCGACTAATGATTGCTCGTGCACTGGTTCATCAGCCCAAAGTTTTGATCCTTGATGAGCCCACAGCCGGCGTAGACATCGAAATTCGCCGCAGCATGTGGGATTTTCTCAAGCGCACCAATGATCAAGGTACAACCATCATTTTAACCACACATTACCTCGAAGAAGCAGAGCAGTTGTGTAAAAACATTGCAATTATCGATAAAGGCAACATCGTGGAAAACACCTCCATGAGAATCCTGCTTAAAAGTTTAAGACATCAAACCTTCGTTTTCACGACAATCGAGCCCTTTGAGAATCTACCACTACTAACCCCCTTTGAGGGCGTGAAACTGGATGCCAATACTTTTGAGCTTCGCATCGATGACACCTTCACGTTAAATGAGGTCTTTTCCATCTTGAGTCATCATAAGCTTCAAATCCACAGCATGCGCAACAAAACCAATCGTTTGGAAGAACTCTTTTTGGACTTGATTCACCATGAGCATTAAACAACAGCTGATAGCCCTTTATACTTTAATTCACCGAGAATTGGTGAGGATGTTTCGTATTGCGAGCCAGGTATTTCTTCCACCCGTGATCACCACCATGCTATATTTTTTGATTTTTGGTACCGTGATTGGCTCTCGCATTGGCAACATTCAAGGCATCAGTTATGCAGAATTTATAGCTCCTGGCCTGGTCATGATGTCAGTGATCACGAATGCCTATGCCAATGTGTCCACATCCCTTTTCAGCGTACGCTTCCAACGAAGTATCGAAGAAATGTTGGTGAGCCCGATGCATCCTGGTTTGTTGTTACTGGGCTATACTTTAAGTGGTGTGCTTCGAGGTGTGATGGTCGCAATCCTTGTGTACATCGTCGCTTCTTTCTTTTTACATGTCGATTTTTCTCATATCCCCATGACACTTCTGGTGGTGTTTTTGGTAGCTGCCCTCTTCTCATTAGCTGGCTTCACCAACGGCATGCTGGCTCGCACCTTCGATGATGTGGCCCTCGTACCCACGTTTGTGCTTGGTCCGCTTACCTATTTGGGCGGGGTTTTTTATGGCACCAGCATGTTACCCCCATTTTGGCAAAAACTATCCTACTTTAACCCAATTTATTATATGGTGAGTGCTTTAAGGCAAGCGATGATAGGCCAGCAAGAAGTCAATATGGTGGCGGCTTTAGGGATCATCTTTTTGATGGTGGTTGGTTTGGCGATTTTGAATCTTGTGTTGCTTAAGAAGGGTGTCGGGCTGCATGACTAGTCTTTCTATTTTGCCTTAAACCCTAACGCCACAAGTCTCTGATCAACACTTGGATGGGTTGAGAAGGAACTGCTTAATGATTTCACAGGATCAATGTCTGAGGGGTCGAAGAGATAATACGCTCTTCTCACTTGTTCATGGGCGGTTTGACCATACTCTTGTTCATATTGCTCGGCGTGTGTTTGGGTGTCGTCTCTGATCTTCATCAAAGCCCGTGCCATGGGCTCATTATCGCGCATCAACTCAACACAGCCAGCATCTGCCATATATTCTCTTGTACGACTTAAAAATAGCCCCAAGAACAAAGTGATGATCGGTAAAACATAACGCAGCACCATGATGACCATCAAGAAACGATTGTCATCCCTGTTATCTCTCTTAAACAACGTCGAATAAAAAAGGAGATCGATGACCACTAACAGAATATTGCTCAACACAGCAACCATCAACGTCAACTTAATATCATGGCGACGCACATGACTTAATTCATGAGCCATCACCGCTTGCAACTCTGCCCTGTCCAATTTCTCCATCAACCCTCGAGTGATGGCGACCATGGCTGATTTTTCACTGTACCCACTTGCAAAGGCATTCATGTAGTTGGCTTCAATGATGAAGACCTTTGGCATGAATTGTAGACCCGCGGCAACTTTCATTTCCTCAACCACATGGTACAATTGCTTCTCTTGGATGGTTTTGGCCGTTTCTGGTGTGATTTCACGAGAGTCTGTGCCTAGCAACATGATTCGGTCATACATGGCATAAGTGACCAACAACGATACCCCAGCGATACCCGCCATTAACAAGGTGGCCAATGGGGTCGCTTGAAAGGTCAAGAGGGCTGTAAAACACTGAGCCAAACTGGCCGTCGGATGAAAGGATTGTAATACAAAGGTATCCACAATCAATCCAACGCCCACATATACCGCAATGAACGTCGCGATAACCCATCGCGTTTTACGCTCATTGCGTTTCAATTGAAGACGCCAATCTCCAGTCGTTGCATGATAATCAGATAAACTCATCTCAGAATTTAACCGTGTAGTCTTCATGAGCCTTGATGTGTTCTTCTGGCAAACCCCAATACTCAAAGGGTTTGTCTAATTTTGACGCAAAAAACGAGACCACCATGGATTCAAAGAATGATTTTTTCTTAGCCTCGTAGCGTTCTATACCATCGTTATAGGCTTGTTTTGAATAGGCCAGTTTGTTTTCAGTGTTCACAATTTCCTCTTGAAGCTGCATCACATTTTGACTTGCCTTCAAATCAGGATATTGCTCAAAAACAACAGAAAGACCTGAGGCAATTTTTGAAATGCCATTTTCCGCAGAAATCCGCGCTTTTTCATCTCCAGACTCTTTTGCCGCTTGTGCTTGATTACGCAAAGCCACCACATCTTTCAAAGTAGTTTTCTCATAATCCATATACTTCTTCACGGCCTCAATCAACGACTCAAACACTTTAAACCGTCTGTCAAGTTGGATATCGATTTGGCGTTTGTTATTGTTGATTGCTTCAATCAACGCAATCAGAGCGTTATATATCCCAATAGACCAGAGCAGAACCAGCGCTAAGGCCACTAAAATCACTGTCAAAAAAGTGCTCATTTTTCAGTCCTTTGTTATAGAGATTTCAGTAAACAATCTTAACATAATTTAGTGTTTACAACACCCCCAACACCTGTCTCAAAAACTGCCCTGTATACGATTGAAGACAAGCAGCTATCGTTTCTGGTGTTCCGGTCGCGAGTATTTGCCCCCCTTTGTTTCCTCCTTCAGGTCCTAAATCAATGACCCAATCAGCGCACTTTATCACATCCAAATGATGCTCAATGATCACAATGGTATTTCCTTGATCTCGTAATCGCGTCAAGACGATCAATAATTGCTTCGTATCATGAAAATGTAGGCCTGTTGTTGGCTCATCGAGAATATATAAGGTGCTGCCCGTGTCTCTTTTCGAAAGCTCCCGCGCCAGCTTAATTCGTTGCGCCTCGCCTCCGGACAAAGTGGTTGCACTTTGGCCTAAGCGAATATAAGACAAGCCGACATCCATCAACGTCTGACACTTTCTTGAGAGCACTGGAATGGCATCAAAAAACAGGCGGGCTTCTTCAACGGTCATGTGCAACACGTCATGAATGGTCTTGCCTTTGTAACGAATCTCGAGGGTTTCACGGTTGTAGCGCATGCTTTGACACACATCACACATCACGTAAATATCGGGTAAAAAATGCATTTCTACTTTGATGAGCCCATCACCGCTGCAAGCCTCACATCGTCCCCCTCGAACATTAAAACTGAACCGCCCAGGCTGATAACCTCGAGCCCGAGCTTCTGGCGTATTGGCGAATAATTCGCGAATGGGTGTGAACAGGCCTGTATAAGTGGCGGGGTTTGACCGAGGGGTGCGTCCAATGGGGCTTTGGTCAATATCAATGACCTTGTCACAATGCTCCAGGCCTTTCAGTTCTCGTAACTGCCCGGCGCCATGAAAGCCGGCTCGATTCAATTTCGCACAGGCGATGGGGTATAACGTATCGTTGATAAGGCTAGATTTTCCTGATCCAGAGACCCCAGTCACACACGTGATGAGCCCCACGGGAATGCTCACATCCACCTCTTTCAAATTATGACAGGTCACTCCGAACATCTGAATGACTCGTTTGGGATCGTAGGCCGTTCGCGTTGCAGGAACTTCAATTTTTTGTTGACCACTTAAATATTGCCCTGTCAAAGAATCGGGCGAATTCATGATATCATCCGGTGTACCACAGGCCACGATTTGTCCACCATGCACACCTGCACCTGGCCCCACATCTAGCACATAATCCGCAGCACGGATTGCTTCCTCATCGTGCTCAACAACGATCACGGTATTGCCTAAGTCGCGCAAACGCAACAAGGTTTTCAATAATCGGTCATTGTCTCTTTGATGCAATCCTATCGAGGGCTCATCCAAAATATACATCACCCCCACCAAGCCAGAGCCAATTTGGCTCGCAAGACGAATGCGTTGCGCCTCCCCACCTGACAAAGTTTCACTGCGGCGTGAAAGCGACAAATAATCCAACCCTACATTCACCAAAAACCCCAAACGATCCATGATCTCTTTATTGATTTTGGCGGCAATTTCCCCTCGAGATCCAGTCAATTGTAGCGATTTGAAAAAATCATAGGCCGCCTCAATAGAAAAATCAGCAATTGCTGGCAAGTTCAAATGATCGATAAACACATGTCGAGCTTCCTCTTTTAACCGTGCGCCATCGCAAGACACACAAGGACGAGAAGACATGTACTTGACTAGTTCTTCACGAACCATTGATGAGTCTGACTCACGATAACGACGTTGCATGTTGGGAATAACCCCTTCAAAAGGATGCTTCTTCGACATCACGCCCCCACTAGGACGTTCATAATGAAACTCAATCACCGCTTTGCCACTGCCATAAAGCACCACATCTTGCGCGACTTTTGGCAAATCACAAAAAGGGGTCTCACTAGAGAACCCAAAATGACGTGATAATGACTCAAGCAACATAAAATAATATGAGGTTCGCTTGTCCCACCCTCGAATGGCGCCATCGGCCAAACTCAACGTAGCATCATGAACAACAAGCCCTTCATCGAAAAATTGATCAACCCCTAAACCATCGCATGAAGGGCAAGCTCCCATGGGATTGTTGAACGAAAAAAGTCTAGGCTCAAGCTCACTCAAACAATACCCACAACTGGTACACGCGAATTTTGATGAGAAAATCTTATCTTCAAACGCGTGGTCCATCGACGACACAATCACCAACCCATCGGCTAAATTGAGCGCATTTTCAAAAGATTCACTCAAACGAGTGGCCAAATCGGGACGCACTTTAAAGCGATCAACCACCACCTCAATCGTATGCTTTTGACGAAGTGATAAAACGGGTGGTAAATCCAAGTCTGTCAATGCACCGTCGATGCGAGCACGCACATAACCCTGAGCCTGCAATTGCGCTAACAACTGCACGTGCTCACCTTTCCTATCTCGAACCACAGGCGCCAAAATCATAAGTTTAGAATCAAGCGGCATCGTCAACACGTGATCAACCATTTGACTGACCGTTTGCGCATGCAAACTAACCCCATGTACAGGACATCTCGGCTCACCCACGCGCGCAAACAACAGGCGAAGATAATCATAAATTTCAGTGATGGTGCCAACGGTCGAGCGCGGATTGTGCGAAGTGGCTTTTTGTTCAATAGAAATAGCCGGCGATAATCCTTCCATCGAATCGACATCCGGTTTTTCCATTATCGATAAAAATTGACGGGCATAAGCAGACAACGACTCCACGTAACGCCTTTGCCCCTCAGCGTATAAAGTATCAAAAGCAAGCGAAGATTTCCCAGAACCCGAGAGCCCCGTGATCACCGAAAACTGGTGCCTCGGCAAATCCACATTGATGTTTTTCAAATTATGGGTTCTAGCGCCACGGATTCTAATAAAACTCATAAATATCGCCATTGTAGAATAATAATTGGACAGTTATTATATCTTGATTTCTAGACAAAACCATACCCTGCTTAGGATCGCGCCCGAAACTATTTGGGAAAAGCTGCGCATTTAGTGCGCAAGTTGGCTTTACTTTTTCGTGAATGCGCGTATGATACGCATCATTTGAGCTAAGGGATGTCTCATGCCTACCAAAATTTTACTTCCTGAGTTATCTGAGCTTTTTCAACGTTTTTTAGAATCTAGGCACGCTGATCCGCTTCTTGCTGAGCACAAAACTAAGATCATTCACCAGGTCCTGATAAACACAGGGCTTAATAAAAAAACTCACCTCTCGTTATCTGAGCTTGCGCTGTTTAAGAGGGAACTCAATAACATCGTTTATCTGAACTCGCACCTCCCTAATCTCATTGGTGATACAGAGAGTTTTGAAGATTCTTCAAAACTCTCTGCGGAAGAAAAATATGCGTGTGAAGCTCGGAATGTGTTCAGACATCTTTTTCGTGGCACACCTTTCAGCGCGAAGGATGGAGATTGGTATGCTCGTAGTTTCTTAGCAAGCGAGACACTGCTCCAAACGGCATTAAGTCAGCGTGTACCCGAATTATATACAGCGTTTCGAACGGAAGTACAATGCATGCTTGATAAAGCATTTGCAGCATTGCTTGCGGGGGATTGGACATCAGAAACAGAGCGGCAATATGCCATTTTTCAAAGCACGTTGTTGTCTTCCCTCCCTTTTATGGATCCAGTCGTTGGTGAATCGATCTATCTTCCGCAGAAAATTGACGGAAAGTGGCGGCGAATCTCTTATCAATTTGTAAGATTAGATGTGTCGCCAACGAATGGGCTACTTGCAGCTGTATTGGAAGAAGAAGATCACTTGTATGCCTATGCCTTGGAGTCCCGAAACAAACAAGCGAAATCACATCTTTTATTGATGGGTACCACTCATCCGACAGGCCAAGGAAGTGGTTTGAGCAGTGCCTATAATTTTTACCCGAGACATTCTGTTGGTGAAGCTCACCATATGGGTGAGATAGATGCATGGTTGGCAAAACAACGTCCTAAAAACGTCATCGTCACAGGACAAAGCAAAGGTGGGACGATGGCAATGATCACTGCGGCCAAGCATCCTGACAAAGTTACTCAAGCCCATTGTTTGAATCCTAGCGGTCTTTGCAAAGCGACGCTCAAACGGTTATCGCCTAGTTGGCATCGTCTCGGTAAGGGGGTTAAACCACAAATTAATGTCTACGCACAATGCGGTGATCCCGTTTTTCCAATCGAACAAGGATTTTTAGAGGGCACTGATATTTATCGCGTGATCTCTCATACTAAAAAACCTGCCTTTAACATGGCAGCACCTCTGCCCCGCATCGTAAGAAAGGCCTACGAAGCTCATATCCATCATTTTGTAGGGCGGGAAGCTGTGCTTTTTTTGCGCGTGAACCAAGCTTCTGAAACAAACACAAAAAAACGTGACTTTTTGGATGATTTAAAATCACTATTAAATTGGTTCAGATTCCCCTTGGAGATTGGTCGGATGTTTGTAGGGATCATTCATCGAAAATTTGAGCGCTTTTGCAGAAATCATACAAAAGAGTTAACCACCATATTATTCATTGCCACCTTGGCTGCATGTGGCATACTTGCTTTCACTGGCTTTTTAACGCCACTGGTAGGATTGATGGCATCACCTCTAGCTGCCTTATTTGGTGTGAGTTTGTCTGCGAGTGCTTTTTATGGATTAATGATCGGCTTGAGTATTGTCAGCGCATGTCTTGTAACCCCTCTTTTAAGACTCAGCAATGCACTGCTGACAACGTTTGCAAAAATGGGCTACTCCATGATATCAGCAGCCGCGCACATTGCAGTCCTCATCATAGGTACCGTTTGGTCTGGTGTGAAAAGAGCGGCCAAGACATGGGATCCTTCAGCGGTGATCTTTGCAAATACCACACCATCAGAGACTGCGAAAAATGAGGATAAGCTTCATCTGAAAACCAGAGAAGACAAATCGCTCTCGAGGCAACCCTCTTTGACCTTCTTTTCTCCAAAAAAGGTCGTCAAAGATGGGGGCGATCATCCGTGCGGCCTGCAGCGATCACTGGGATCACATTGATCAAATCTCTGTTGCGAATCTCCTGTTGTATTCAGGTTGAAAGGGACAGAAAAAGAAGTCTTGCCAATGCCATGCGAACAATCGATCCATTGAAGGATGAGCAACCTGTTGTCACCAACGACGCTCCAGCATTAGCCGTATAATTGGACAGAAAGACATGAAAACGGCCTCATGTCTTTCTGTCCAAAGTCGAGTAATTAATATTACCTTAATATAAAGCGCATATAATAAATACTATAGAGCCAATTAATTACAAAATGGTTATTATTATGCCTATTAAGCTTCTTAAAAAAGTAGCAACTTCTGCAAAGAAAACCGGAATGCGATTGGTGGATCGAGCCGAAGATATTATCAACCCCTGCGTGGGTGACAGTTTTCAAAAGCTGACTCGAAACGTTTATGCGCTACGTCTAGATGGGCGATTGCCTAGCGAAATTGCTGCAACAAAAGGTTTTGTGGCTCGAATTTCACCCGATGATGTACGCACACTTCGACGAGATCGTATTGAACATTACCAATCCTCAAATGAACAACCTTTTGCATTGGGATGTTGTGCTTTATGTTCTGATTTGTTTCAAGGTTATGTAGAAGGGAATCCTGCAGCAGCTAATAAAAGGACGCTGTTTGGTTTGGTTACACCGGCTGTTTCTCTGCTAGAGCTCCGTGTTGAGGCCTTGCATGAGACAGGCACTAGAGATTATGAAAAGGAATTTATGGTCACAGAACGAGTGCCTATAAAACATTTTTTATTCGCCAATTCCCCACCCTATCGTGCAGCCTTAATTTCGGGCGCTGATGTGTCTAATGAAATAAGTCACCTGAATTCGACCTTTGATTTGCCAAAGCAGTTTAATTTAAAGGATATTGAAGATATTGGAAGTATTTTACGATGGTTGTTGGCTCATAACGCCGAAAACGCAGCACGTTTTGTGAGTTCGTTTCTGTTTTCGCCATCCCTATCAAGAGACTGTTTGAGCCACCATTTAGGTGGTGATAAGCTTTTGGTGGGCATCATTCAATCATTTCTTCAGGGCAGTAAAGAACCTGTTGATGAGCACCCTGAACGTTTTGATTTTTCCTTCCGAAAATAGGTTTTGTTCAGTGCTGGTAGTCATGTCGTCGTGTCAACATTCAAATTTTAAGAGTCGTCAGATGGCCTCGGGGCTCGATGCTGGTCTTAAAATCGAGTAAATCAATATGAACCGAATGATGGTGCGCCGGATCCAACACTAGGGGATTCACCAAATAGACTTGATCGGCTCGAAGGGTTGTGTTATTTGCTATGGTTGATTCCACACTTCCATCTCCCCATTCGTTGCCAGGTAAGGCGTTAGCATCACTAGGATTAACGACACAGGGGTAGTATTTTTCTCGTTCGCTTTCATGAAAGTCCAAGACATCACGGTGACTAAATTCGATAGTGACACCTCCTACACGTTTTTCTGGGAATGTGGTTTCATGGAGGGTGTCAAGCATTCGAGAAAAAATGGGGAACTCGACCGTCGAGATGTGAGGATAGGCCCCTGTTTTTAAGAGATCGTGAAATGCGGCGAGGTAATAAGGATATAAGTGGTGCTTAATATCAAACACACAATCAACTCTAGCAAAAAATCCCATGCCAACGGCGGTGGCTTTTAGGTAAGCAGGTTTACCGGCGTGACGTGCAGATTCATTGACGGCTGCCAATAATAAGGCAACGTCTTCGTACATATGGCGTTTAAAGGCATTTTCTAAAAAAATCACCGCATTTTTTTGACGGAATGAAGAATAAAAGTTGCCATTTTGTTTGCGAGATAAAAAAGAGAACCCTAAACGAAGGTTTGATAAACCGACGAAGTAAGCGTTATGGTTTAATATGTCAGTTGCTTCAGAATACGATCGTGGTAAACCATGGTGTAAATGTGATAGTAGTGGCTTTTCAATCGACGTTTGAAAGGGATCTAACATAAACAAACGATAATGCAAATAGGACATTTCAAATTGTGCACCTGCCAGTGAAAAAATACCTACGTTCATAGGGTGTTCGTAGTTTACCCGGGGTTGGTGATGAGGATAGCCGCCATATGCCATGGCTAAGCTATTCGAGGCAATGATTTTTTTACCCGCAGCGATTCGCTCAATGGGTGCTAAGCCACGCGGATCGCCGGCTTCTAAGGATGAAAAAAACCCTGGGATATCAGGAAAGGCAGTGCCATCTTGACATTTTCCTTCCTTATCTCCCGCCATACTAATACCCATGGTGTGAGTTAATACGCGATCTATGGAGGGGGTTGTATCACCAAGGTAGTGTTCATTTAAAAAGACCGCCACACTGGCTTTTGTTTGATCAATGGCTGGCTTGGAGAATCGATTATATAGGCCCGTCGCTATTAATTTTTGTTCGTATGCCTCTCCAGCGTCAATGTGAGCATGGCGTATCCCACGTACAACGTGCCTAGCAAATAATTGAAACATAAATCGCCTTTCATTTTGCGCTCCATGGGCTATACACTCAAGGGGCAGAGATATTTGTATTATTATAAGCCAAATTTGATTATATTTCAAGCGAAGGGGTCTTTCTGGCTGTTTTCTCTATATGCGTTAGAAGACGCCGACTGAAAACCAGGCTGCATTTTTTTTCGCATGAATCCAACCAGAAAAAACCCAAGGGCACCGATGGCTAACCAGGATAACAGGCCAGCGCCTAAACCATGCCCCATAAACAGACTTGCTAATAAGCCACCTACCAATAAACCACCCAGAACACCGCCCCACTTGCGCGTGTTTATTTGCTGTCCGAGCGATTTGGTTTGTGGCGTGTGGGAGGAAAAAAGACTGCTTTGTGAGCGTTGTACTCCAAAACTCCGGCCTCCACCAAAGCGCTTGGCAGACGCTTCATTTACGACCAACCCAAACGACAACGTTGTCATCAATAAATAGAAAATAAAAGTGCGCATTGCATTTAACCTTAGCTTATTTTTTATAAAGTTGATTATATCATCTTAGGATCGGGAGCGAAATAACTTCCTGTTTTTGCATCAAATCTCTGTATTTTAAAAATTTCCCATTGATTTCGAAAATGGTTTTTAGTATAAGTACTACAGCTTGTCTTAACTCAATGGAATGTTCTCATGAACCACAAAACCCTGTGCATCAGCATATACCTATTCGCCCTAATTTCAACATCTCACAGCAGTGACCGCTATTTTCTTTGTGGGCCCGATGAAGATGGCTGTTTCGAAGACATGTATGAATCTTGTTTATGCATCCCTTATAATGACATTGAGGCTGAACATCCCTACTGTCTTGATTTTGATGTGTTAAAATGCACCCCCCTCTCTCAAACACCCCATTGTGAACCCATGTTTGTGTTTAACAATCAAAGCGAATGCTTAGCCACCATTTTCCAAAGCGAGCCCACGCCCCCTTGCACCATAACAACCCATGCATTTTGTCTCAAGGAGCATTTGGCGATTTGTGATGCGAATGGACAGTTGGATAGTTGCGTTAAGTGAAAAAATCTGTTGACAGATTAGGAGTTCTTTCGTGTTTTAAGGTTTCTTAAATTCCTGGACTTCTAAATAAGGATCGAACCCGAAATAAGGAACGTGAGCGAAATAACTTCCCGTTTTCACTAAACAAGGTACAATGCCAAAATCTAATCAAATGGCATTGAATATAGGCTTGGTAATGAAAAGGTTTTATGGAAAAACAGCTGAAGAAGGGATGGTCAATTTTTAC